>JBMYOR010000780.1:0-1754 GCA_049599535.1 Bacteroidia bacterium
TATTTACTTGTAAATTGTGCAATGCGGTAATCAGCAGAGAAATTACGATAGTGTGTAGCATGTAAATTCCGTAAGATACATCGCCAAGTTTATTAAGCCATTTACGATCAAGGTTTATTTTAAAGTTAGGGTTGGTTGATACATTTATTATTATTAGCATAAAAATGAAGCCTTCAAAAAGCGTAGCGCCAAAAAAGTGATAATCTATAAAGTAAAACGAAGTAAAAAATACCCATGCCATTGTATGTACCATTGGGTGATACATAAAACGTATCATTTTTTCTTTTTGATTAAAAAGCCAATAAGCGCCAATACCACCAATAGCCATTTGCTCAATTTGCATGTGGCCAAGTAATGTGCCCAATTGCTCAAACCTAAGTGCCGATTCCCAACCTGAGTACTCTCCTATAAGTAAAAGTGCACCTTGAATCATCATTTTTCCAAGTGTGAAAACCACCAAAAATGTGAGCATTTTTTTATGAAACCAACGTACCAATAAGGGCCATATTAAATAAAATTGTTCTTCAACACCTACACTCCAAGCCTGGTTGGCGCCCACTACCTGTACCGATGTAACTCTTGTAATATTGGGCAGTATAATAAGGTATAGCAAAATAATAAACCAAGTAGGTTGGGTCATATTGCCATTAAAGTTAAAAAATTCGGTACTGCCTATATTGCTAAAGTGTGTAATATTTGGGAGTATAAATAAAGCAATTACAGCTACTAGGTAGTAGAGTGGCCATATTCTAAGTAGTCTTCTAAAATAAAACTTCTTTACGGCTACTGTTTTCGTTTTTTTAATCTCAGCTAATAAAAGGTATGTAATTAAAAAGCCGCTTAGCGCAAAAAAGAAACTCACTGCCTTGTGGCCAATTGAATCAATAAAAACTCCAATTGTGCCTTGATAGCCCCATAACGATTCGTAGCCGAGCCAATATTTGTGTTGTTCAATATGGTGAAATATTACTGCTGTTGCAGCAAAAAACCTTAATGCGTTTAAACCTTTAAAGTAAATCTTTTTATCTGCCATAATGCTTACAACATTAAGCACAATACTAATTTAAAATATGGCTTTAAACGAAAGTAAATCGTTCTTATTTAAGTGGTGCGTACGCATTATATAGATTTAAACGGAGTTTATTTTAGTCGTCACATTAGATTGATTGAGCGTTTAAATTGGTTGTTTAGTCGTAGGAATTTTGGGCTTTGTCGGTTTTTGGTAATTCGTCGAATATTTTATCGACACTTGCATCAAAAATGGCTTATATGAGCCAAAATGGTAGATTTTATACAGTTTGTTACGCAAAAGCAACTGCTTTTTTCGCTAATGGGTTTTATCAGTTTTGATTATAAAATTTTTAATCATATTTTTTAAGTCATTGTTTGTCAGTGTGTTGTGTCCTTTTTAGTTGCTGGTATTAGCAAAATAGACTATGCTTCGGTAAGAGTTTTTAAAACCTAATTGCTGTGTAAGAACATTGTGGTGCGATAGAAAAGTGCGAAACAATGAATCTGATTAAAACTAAAACAACTATTAAAATGAAAAGGCATTTTATACTCTTGTTAGCAGCCGGTGCAATGATCTTTACTACAGCTTGTAA
Source organism: Bacteroidia bacterium (assembly GCA_049599535.1). Taxonomy (GTDB): domain Bacteria; phylum Bacteroidota; class Bacteroidia; order CAILMK01; family JACPUW01; genus JACPUW01. The sequence goes on from JBMYOR010000780.1 coordinate 1,605, forward strand.
CCCAATTGCCGATGATATTAGAAGCGATATAAATAATCAAAATAACAGCGGGATTCCTGATGATTTTGATTTTGCAACAACTACAACCTCTCCAATTAACATAAAAGTAATTGGTGCCGATGATAAACCATTAAAAAAGGTAGGGGTGTC
>JBMYOR010000781.1:0-1750 GCA_049599535.1 Bacteroidia bacterium
TTCTGCTAATTAATTTAATATCATAACAAATTGAATCATTGAATGAAATGTCAATAACTCTAGAGTTTAAAGTACTATTACCATGCACCGTATAGCTAAGCGGGCTTATTTGCCATTGGGTAAACATACCGCATTCATAATTATCTACAAAAGACGAATCCATTAATTGTATGATTTCATTATGATTTGGGTTTTTGTTTGAGATTCCCATTTTTATTGTTAAAGGGCCAGATGGTTCTCTAACAAAAATTTGTTTGCTTATAGAATCACTTACTTTACAGTTGCTTGCCACAGCCTTAATTTGATAAATGCCAGGGAAAAACAAGCGCTCATTGAGCGTTGTGGTAGGCACAATAAGGGGGTTTGAAACATCACTACTTATTTCCCAATGAAAATTTAAAATATCACCAGTTAAATCAGGCTCTGCATATAATGGTGTTTCAATACAAATTGTATCGGCTAAGGCAAAATCAATATTTGGAGCATCACCTTCCCATTCACCACGGGCGTGCCAGTTTAGGTCAACACCTCTTGAAGCGGCACTCTTAGAGTCAATTATAAGTTTCAAATAGACTTCATGATGATCTATTATAAGGGAATCCTTAAAGCCGTTTTGACTAATGTCTCCGGTAAGCCCTTTGTCAAATTTTGGTAAATAATCATGTACTGGAACACCGGTTTTATCAGAGCTGCCTTTAAATATTTGTAAGTAGCATTTTCCATTTTGCACCAATTCAAAATCGCTGAAGTACAGAACAATTTCCTTTTGACAGGTTTTTATATGATAATTACATTCATAAATGCCACCGGTTGGGCCTTTGTTGCCAGTGTCTAGTAGTCTTCCATGTAGTTCTTCAGTATATCTTTCATCACAAAACAGCTGTTCGTTTCTTACAATAATGTTATTTTCTACACATTTTGAATCATTGCCTTTGGTATTCTCAACGTACAAGCAGACTTTGTAAGAACCGGGCTCAAAGAACACAATTTGTGGATTTTCTGATGCCGCATTAGTATTATTTATAAAGGCATAATTGGGCTAAAGTCTAGTTGATGTTGCATAAAAAGAATCCGGCGATATGGTCCATAAAAGTTTGGTAAAACCGTTTAAAACTTTTTGATTTAAAGTAATTGTGTCTAAAGCGTTTATTGCAACATTCTTTGGCGAAAAATTGCTTATTGGTTTAGCACCGAAATCAACCACCACAATTTCTTTTTCAAAGGATTCGGCATACTCACAGTTTTTTGAAATGATTTTAACCTTTGCCTTGCCAACCTTGCTAAAAACAAATTTAAACTCACCTTTAACCAAGCTATCCACTAAAATATTGTCAACGAATAAATAGGTGTTATTTGCGCCAATGGTTTTCTTGTTTTTTATCTTCAGGTTTTCCCCAATATAGATGGTGTCGGCAATGCCAATATTTAGGCTTATTGTCTCACTAAAGTCAATTTCATCAGCGCCAATAGAAGCACTGTATTGGCATCTTTTATCGCCATCAAAATCCTTTGAAATACCTAGGTATTGTCCACGGCTAAGCTTTTGGCTTTTATTTAAATGTAAATCTGATTTACTAATAAATATGGGTTCTTCGTTATAGTTAATGCCTATCCTAACGGTATCTGACTTTAGCCAAGTCTCAAGTTTATCATATTCTGTATCATTAACCTTAACTAGGGTTTTGCCTTTGGTATAAATGTTATTAAAGGCCAATTGAGAAAACTCAAAATGGCCAATTGTTGCAAAACT
>JBMYOR010000782.1:0-1742 GCA_049599535.1 Bacteroidia bacterium
TTGAAATTACACTTTACGTTTACATGGATTGTGAAAATGGTTCGCCTGAAGCGTTAAGAATTGATACTGTAGCTTCAATTGGTATATTCAGAAACAGCGATTACACTTTAATGCAACAATTTACTGTTGATACTTTGCGAACCGATGAGATTAAAGAAATTAACTACAACTGCCTTGAGCCCCCAACAGATGTTTGTGTAACCCGCTATAGTTATAGTTTTAAAACCAAGTTGATTGATGTATTTGGTGGATATACAGTCGCTTTTCAAAGGTGCTGTAGAAATTACTCAATTGTTAATGTATTTAATCAAAATGAAACCGGCGGAACCTATTTTACCACTATTCCTGAAAGAAAGGCCTTTGGCGATAATAGTAGTCCAAGGTTTGAGGGGCTACCTCCAAACTTTCTATGTGTAAATAGCCCTTTTGAGTTTAAGCATTTGGCTACTGATCCTGATGGCGATTCGTTGGTTTACGAATTATGCCTGCCCTATGCTGGTGGCAGTACTTTTGACCCTATTCCTAGGCCACCAGTAGAACCACCTTACAGCAATATTGTATTAAATACAGGTTTTAGTGTCAATAATTTTTTAAACGCGAGCCCGAGCCTCCAAATAAAAAAACAAACTGGTTTACTCACATGTACTCCAAAACGTACGGGGCAATTTGTTGTAGGTATTTGTGTAAAGGAATATAGAAACAATGTGCTCTTATCTACCGTGGTAAGAGATTTTCAGCTCAATGTAATTCGATGCAATTTTGATGTTGTGAGCTCATTTACTTTACCCGAACAGCAATGCGATTATGAAGTAACATTCAATAACTTGAGTCAAGGAGCGGTGGCTTACAAATGGAACTTTGGAGATCCGACCACCAAAGCTGATACAAGCGATAAGAGTACGGTTAAATACACGTATCCTAAGGCAGGCTGGTATGATGTTAAGTTGATTGCCTATTCAACATCATGTAGTGATACGTTTATTAAAAAGTTTTATGTAAAGCCTGATACTGGTGCTTTTGCAGGGCCTGATGTTAGATCATGCAATGGCGAATCTGTTGTACTCGGCCCCGATGTTTTTTTTCCCAATTCAAAATACAAGTGGTCTCCTCCAGATTTTTTAAGTAACGATACGGCCAAAAATCCACTTGCAAATCCACCTAACGATAAAGTTTATTTGTTAAAACAAACCTTTGATTATTGTTTTGGATATGATACGGTAACTGTAATAAATGGACCACCTGACATTGATTTTGATTTTGAACCTTTGCCAGAATGTAAAGATTTAACTTATCAATTTAAAACAACAGGAGAAGGACGCACGTTTAATTGGAACTTTGGAACTGGCAGGCAAAAAGACGTTTCAACCTTACAAGATTTGTACTTTACCTTTCCTAAAAATGGCACTTATAACGTTAAATATGTCGCAGCTTTAAATCCAAGCTGTAAAGATTCAATAATTACCGAAATTTTAGTTGTTGCTGATACTAACAACATTGCCGGTAACAATGATTTTTTATGTTTTGGGGATAGTTTGCAAATTGGTACAGTGCCACCTATAGCTGGTTTAAGATACAACTGGATACCTGCCAATTATTTATCTGAGAATGATGTAGCGCAACCATTTGCAAAACCCGAAAAAACTACAACTTACACCTTAGTAAGAACAGCTAATCAATGTGAAATTACAGATTCAATTACCATTACGGTAGACCGTCCAGAACCTTTTTTTAAATTGGCATAT
>JBMYOR010000783.1:0-1738 GCA_049599535.1 Bacteroidia bacterium
CTCCTTTTACATTAAAACTAAAGCGCCCGGGCTTGTAACCACGAATTTGTGATTCAGGTAACTGTGCAAAAAGGTTTCGGATTTCAGTAAATACACCTGTGTAAGTAGCAGGGTTAGACCTTGGAGTTCTACCAATTGGCGCTTGGTCTATTTCAATTACTTTGTCAATATGCTCAAGGCCTTCAATTTCTTTATAAGGTAAAACAGGAGCGTTTGATCTGTAAAAGTGTCTTTTTAAAATTGGATAAAGTGTTCCGTTTATCAAGCTTGATTTTCCACTACCAGAAACACCGGTTACACAAAGCAGTTTTCCTAACGGGAATTCAGCCTTCACGTTTTTAAGATTATGGCCATTGGCACCTTTTAGTACTAGCTTTTCACCGTTGCCTTTCCTGCGTTTTTTAGGAACAATAATATTTTTTTCACCAGACAAGTAGTCAGATGTAATTGAATGTTGGGCCATAAAATCTTTAGGCTTGCCTTCAGCTACTACTTCGCCACCGTTTACTCCTGCTCCAGGGCCAAGGTCTACTATATAATCGGCGGCCAACATCATGTCTTTATCGTGCTCAACTACCAAAACAGAGTTGCCCACATCGCGCAATTCGGTAAGCGAATCAATTAGCCTTTCGTTGTCGCGCTGATGCAATCCAATGCTAGGCTCATCTAAAATGTAAAGTACATTGGTAAGCTGCGAGCCAATTTGTGTGGCCAATCTAATTCGTTGTGCTTCGCCGCCGCTCAATGTGCCTGAAGGCCTAAAAAGCGATAAGTAATTTAAACCCACATTGAGTAAAAAACCAGTTCGTGCTTTAATTTCTTTCAGAATCTCGTGGGCAACAATTTTAAGTTGAGTGGGTACTGACTCTTCAACTTTTTCGGCCCATTTGGCAAAATGATCAAGCTGAAGATTACCTACTTCACCAATATGTTTATCAAGAATTTTAAAGTTTAATGATTCTTTTCTTAAACGGTTTCCTTGGCACTCAGGGCAAGGAGCATAAACCGAAATCCCTTGCAAAATTTCAATCAAATCTTTATACCAACCATTTGTTAAGCATGATTCAAAGAAACCAAGAACACCATTAAAATCAGCGTTTTGGGTATAATAGCCAAAGTCAATATTAAGGTTTGAAGCGCCGTTTAAAATTTCGTTTAGAACGGGCTCAGGAACTGCACTCAGTTTTGAATCGAGTTTAAGCTTATTGTTTTTCAAAATGGTTTTTACACCATTCAGAGTATTGGCATCGAGATATTGCTTAAAAGGTGTAATCAACGCTTTATTTACGCTCTGCTTTTTATCGCCTATGAGTTTTTCTAAATCAAATTGATAGGTATTTCCTACGCCTCTGCACTTTTGGCAATAGCCGTAAGGGCTGTTAAATGAGAAAGTATTGGGCTGAGGCTCGTCATAAGCTATGCCGCTATCAACACACATTAGGTTTTTACTAAAAGCGTTGGTAGTGTTAGATTCGGGCACGTGCACCATCATTAGCCCATTACCTTCTTTAAGGGCTAGTTTTATTGATTCATTTAACCTATCGGCTGATTTTTCGTTTACCTTAATTCTATCAACAACTAGCTCAATATCGTGCACCTGATAGCGGCTAACCTGCATTTTGGGTATAAGATCTTGAATTTCGCCATCAATTCGCATTCGGGTAAAACCACTTTTGCGGTAGCGTTCAAATAGCTCTCGGTAATGCCCTTTACGGCCTTTAATAAGTGGTGCCAGTAA
>JBMYOR010000784.1:0-1737 GCA_049599535.1 Bacteroidia bacterium
AGGGATGGGGCAAATACAGAGCTTTACGCAAGTTTTGGATGTGAATTAAATTTTTAGTGGTACAAAAACGGGGAATCATAATGAAAATTCAATAATTGAATTTAACCGTGAGAAAATTCCGATTTTCTATTGCAAATTCATGATTAAATCACGCTTGAAAAAAGCAATTTCTGTATAAAACTTATTGGGGTATCGGGAGTTGTACCATAAAGTTAAAAGATGAGTTTTTAGCTTAATTCATCCTTAATGCGAGCAATTGAAATCGCTCGTTACTGATCAGAAACGATGAAATTCACCGTCTCCCGTACTTGTTCGGGATTCCATCTAAATATGTTGTGGCATTATTCCCAGTACCCAAAAAAACTTATCTCACTAACAGCTTACCCTTGATTTCGTGTTTTTCACCTTGAAGCAAAACATAATAAATACCAGTTTGTAATATATTAATATCAACTTGATTTACACCTCTAAAAAGTTGGGTTTCAATTACTTTTTTACCGTTAATGGTATAAACTACCACGGTGTTAAATTCATATTCATTCTCAATAAAAAGAGTTTCACTCGCAGGGTTTGGTTTAATAAGCGCATTAATGTTTGGGTGGGTTAAACCACTTGAAACTTCGGTAACACTTACTTCCCCATTAATCACACAGTCATTATCATCAACAATTTCAACAGTATAATCACCTGCCGCTAAATTATTAGCAGTATCGGTTTTTTGCAAATTAGCATCATTCCAATTATACTTATATGGTGGTGTGCCGCCGGTTGCAATTACATATGCTTTGCCCCTATTTAGCCCCCCCCAGCTAGGCTCCGATGCAATTTTAGTAATCAATAAAGAATCAGGCTCGGCGATTCTAACACTCCCCAACCTTGAACAACCTGTGGCATCAATACAAGTGTAAGTATAAGTACCTTTAGTCATTTTATTTCTTGGGTTTTGGCTTTTTTCTGTATCTGCCCATACAATATCAAAAGGCGGTGTTCCTTTTTCTTCACTTAATATAAATGTTGCCTTACCATTAGCCGCACCATTGCATGTAATGTCATCAATTTTAAAGTTGGGTTCAGGGGTTTTATTAATTTGAATTGGGTATGAAGTTGAATCCCAAAATCCTGAATTTTCTACCACCAAACCAAAATTGTATATACCTGCGGTATTAGCCCTGTAACCAACAGAGTCACCGTGGTCAGCTTCAAATGAAAAACCTTTAGGAATTCGCCAATAAAAGTTGCTACCGATTGGTGTACTTAAGTTTTTAATCCATAAAATATCATCAACACACAATACATTATCACTTATTGTAAAAACTGCATCTACATCTACAATGTTGGTTAGCTTACAATTGTTTTTTATAGCTACCATGGCAAATACATCGCTGCAACCCGTAGTATCGGTAGAATATTGCATTACATCTAAGCCTGCTACTACATCTACTTTATCATTGAGCAACCTCTTTTTTTCTCCATTTTTTATACTGTAATGCATTACACCAGTTGCATCAATAATATGCCCCAATTGGTGCGCGTGTCCTAACTCGTGCAAGGCTACAGATTCCAAATCATATTCATCGGCGGTAGGATCTCTTAATTCTTTATTCCAAGTTCTGTTATTTGATAGCACATCGTCAAAAACCATATCTACATCATCTAAATACCAATGTAAATCTTTTGTAGTTGAATTGAAACAACCGCTCCACATACTAAATGTTACAGCCAAAGCCCCCGTTGGTA
>JBMYOR010000785.1:0-1730 GCA_049599535.1 Bacteroidia bacterium
AAACTATCAAACTGCGCACACTTTAAATCGATTGCTCTAATCAGAACTAATCGAGTTCTTTCCAACGATTTGAATTATGGTAGTATTTCCTGTACCCCGTAAAATTGGATCTTCGTAGTTGTTAAAGGGGCGTATAAAGTACCTTTATTATCATAGTAACTCCATTATAGTTTAGTCGTTCATTAAACTTAAAACAACTATCAAGAGTTAAAAGCAAGTGGTCTCAATCTATTCAAGCATACTAAAGTAGATTTAAAAATCAAATGGCATTATCGTGGTATAATTCCTAACAACCACAAAAAAATAATAAGGCTTATCCAAGCCAAAGGTTTATTTAAAGAGCGAAAATTTGAGACTTTTCAAGAAATCATGTATGTCACAGGTTTTAAATCACATGCTCATTTGGCAAAAGATTTTCACAAAAAAATTGGAAAAAACCAAACGAATATTTTTTATAAGTAATTGAAATACAAGGGTTAAAAGGCAGTTGGCGAAAATGGGTCGAGTATTGGCGAAAATAGGTTGGCCGTCAGACTCACCTTCGAGTCATCATTTTAAAATGCGAATGATATGATGATTCAGTTAAAGGGTTTATTAATTTTAGTGAAGCAATTGACGCTCTCATTTATCACTCTTTTTTTAGTAGGGCTTTGTGTAAATGTTAACGCCCAAAATGTAGGAGTGGGTACAAATAATCCTCAAGAAAAATTGCATGTAAACGGGCATATAAGAACCGATGGTTCTATTATTTTTAATCCAACTCTTAAAAATGCAGCATCATCTATAAGTATTTCAAATACCGATGGGCTTGTGGTGCTGGGCAATAGTAGCGGTAGTCAAGGCAATGCAATTAGTATGAGTGGTACTCCTAAAGCAGGGCAAGTGCTTTATATTCTTAATGCCGATGATGATAACGCCACCTTTGGAGGGCATACCATTAAGGCAGGAAATTACCTGCAACTGGTTTGGTATAATGGTTCTTGGAATGTTCCTAGCAACCTATCAAGCTTTTCGATGGTTGAAGATGCCGATGGAGACACCAAAATACAGGTAGAAGAAGGTACCGACGATGATAAAATAAGATTTGATATAGATGGAGCTGAGGCATGGCAGATGGACGGTCATCGCCTAGAAGCAAATTTTAGGGGTAATATTTGTATTGGATGGGAAACCGGATTAGACTTAGAAGATTCGGGCCGAACGGGTTCTAGAAATATGCTTTTAGGGGAGCAGGCTGGCACCAGTTTAACCAATGGCAACAGAAATGTGGCAATTGGCTATAGGGCAGGTAAAAGTGTTACCACTGGCGATAAAAATGTTTTTATTGGTAACGAAGCTGGTGAGAACGAAACCGGATCTGAAAAGCTTTATATAGACAATTCAAGTACTTCAACACCTTTAATTGAGGGCGATTTTGCAAACGATGAGCTACGCATAAATGGTGAATTGCAGATTAAAGATGAATATGCCTTACCAACCACCGATGGTACAAACGGACAGGTGTTAAGCACCGATGGCTCGGGAAACGTATCTTGGTCAAGCGCTTCTAGTGGATCAGGCGATGAAATAATCGATGCAGATAACGATACCAAAATTCAAGTAGAAGCATCTACAGATGAAGATGTTATTAGGTTTAAAATTGCAGGCACAGAAAGGTGGCGAATGACCGAAGATCGAATTGAACCGGGCTCTAACCAGAATATTTTTATAGGAAATAATACTGGAGAAGA
>JBMYOR010000786.1:0-1719 GCA_049599535.1 Bacteroidia bacterium
AAGTGGCAAATTCAACGCCTTGTTTTTGATATGGATAAAGGGTGGCATTTATACTGCTGTAATCTAAGGTTGCCTCGTCTTGTAGTTTATTCAGTAGCTTTAGATCAAAAGCATCTTCAATTTTTGCTAAAACTTCGGAGCGTATTTTAAACAGTTTATTTTCTTCTGTTTCTTTTATAAAATCTAAAAACTGAATGGTTTTCTCTTCAATGAGCCTGTTCTCTTGTCCGAAATGCCGCTCAATAATTGCACGTTCGTTTTCGGGAACTTGGCCATTGTAATGCCAGCTAATTTGATAAGCATTTAGTGAATCGAGATAAATTTCAATAAAAGGATAATCATGTTTTTGCTTTTTGAGCTTTTTGGTGATTTTACCGAAGGCAAACATAAGATGCTTGCAGGTGCCCAATTTGTTGGTTTTATGATCGGGGCAATTACAGTAGCCTGTTTCGTTTTCAAAATCGCGCAAGGTAATTTTATAGCGATTTCCTTTTTCATTTATAAGCAAATGTTCGCCATACTTATTGTCGGCAAACGACATTTTGTATTCAGCCTTAAGGGCTTTGTTGCGCCTTTCGTCCATTACGCGCTTTATCATACCATCGCGGGTATAGGTTTTTCCGGTAGGCTGAGCATCAAAAGCGTGGGTAGATAAATACTCGCCAACATGCAGCAGGCCTGCAATTTTGTGGCTACACCATTCGGTGCTTTTGCATGTGCAATTGGTTGTTAAACCATCTTCATAATCAAAAGATATATGGTGATCTTTAAACTCATCATCTACGGCTGCTTCAAAATACTTACCACCTGTGCTAAGCAATTGTGTAGCACCGTTTAAGTAGATTACATTAGCTTTTTTGTAGGCACTTGCAAACTCTTTCTTATTCTTAATGGCTTCAATTATATCGCGTGTTTTGGCTAGCGATAAATCTTGTTGAACTGGTGCAGTTTCCATTGCTTATGATTTAATGCAAACATGCGGAAAAGAGGTGATTTTGGGTTTTATCAATACGATTTATTTAGTTAAATGGACACTTCAGGTGTTTATTTCAATTATTGTAAGACTTTATCTTTTGTACTTCCTAAGCCCCAAGAGAAGTTTAAGGTCTTGGTGCTTTTGCAAAAGTTATCTTTTTAAGATATTTGGCGCATGGGTAGTAATCTGGAAAAATTTGAATCTCAAAAATTTTATCATGTCTATAATCGGGCGAATGGGTCGGAAAGACTCTTTTTCAAAGAATCCAATTATCATTATTTCATAAAACTCCTACGTAAGTACCTTTTTGATTTCGTTGAGTTTCACGCGTATTGTTTAATTCCAAACCATTTTCATTTACTCATTCGATGTAAGGAAGTTGAAAATCACGATGTGTTATCAAAGCAATTTATGAAGCTATTTACCGCATACTCAAAAGCAATAAATGCACAAGAAAAGAGAATGGGTTCATTATTTATGCGGCCATTTAAAAGGAGGATTATTGATTCCGAATCATACTATTCTGAGGTCATGAGATACATTCACCATAACCCTGTTAAGCATGGATTGATGAATGACTTTGCGAATTATCCTTGGAGCTCATATAATGCATTAATCTCAATGAACTCATCTTTTCTGAACAGAGAATATGTTTTTAATTGGTTTGGTAACGTCGATAATTTCGTCGATTTTCATTGCAAAGAGCCAAATGACTTGGCCAGCAAAATTGCTCTTGAAGTTTG
>JBMYOR010000787.1:0-1710 GCA_049599535.1 Bacteroidia bacterium
AAAGATTAATTCTCTATTTTTATGCAAACAGCTAATTATCAAGGAATAAAAGTATCCCATAAAAATCATTCAAAAATTGATGATAACCTAATAGTATCAGCTCCATTTATTGAGCAAGGCAAAATTGCTTTTCAAAACGAAACTGAAGTTGCCTTAGCTACCGTTACCAAAAAAGCTAAAATATTTTGGTCATACAATAATTCTGAATTTGTTATTTACCAAAAGCCCATAAAAATCAATGAGAATGGCACCTTAAGCACCTATGCGCAGCTCAAAACCAATAAAAGCCCAATTATTGAAACTGAATTTAAGGCTATAGATCCTGATGTTAAAATTACTTTGCAGTCAGAATATTCAAATCAATATAATGGTGGAGGCAATAACGCATTAATTGATGGAATTTTTGGTTGTAGTGATTTTAGATCGGGAGCTTGGCAAGGGTATGAGCTAAACAATTTTGAAGCCACCATAGATTATGGTAAAATCCAAAATGTAGATTCAGTTATATTGCGGTTTTTGCGAGATCAAAGATCATGGATTTTTGAACCCAAAAGTATCTCAATTCAGGTGTCGACAAACGGTGTAAATTATTCGAGCATTACTACCAAAACTTTAAATGCAGCACAAAAAGCTGATAAAGCTACTATTGTTAAAAAGGCCATTAAACCTGCCAAAAACCAATTTAGATATTTAAAAATAAACATTGAACAACTTGAAAAAATACCAGATTGGCATATTGCAGCCAATACAGGGTTTACATGGTTGTTTATTGATGAAATTGTGTTGAAATAGAAATCACCAACAACAATAAGTGTCAGTAATTTCGCCATCAAGTTAATTCATCTAAATGCAAAATACCTTACTATCTATTTTAGTTGCAGGGGCGGGGGCTTACAGTATTGTAGCATCAATAAACGATTGGGAGTTCTTTTTTAAAAGCCGTAGAGCAACACTTTTTGTAAAAATGTTTGGGCGCAAAGGCGCAAGAATCTTCTTTAGCCTGTTGGGTTTATTCATGTTTTTTTTAGCATTCAAAATATATGCATCGCCAAATTAAATTTTAGAACCAATTTTCTTATCAAGCTGTTTTTTTATGATGTTAAAATGGAATGATGTTATTGCTTATGCTCAAAATGGCAACCCTGAGCCTGAGCGTAGATTAGAGCTTACAGATACTGAGTGGAAGCAACGTTTAAATGATGAAGAATTTAATGTTTTAAGACAGCACGGAACTGAGCGATCATTTACCGGAGAATACTGCGAAAGCCACCAACCTGGCTTGTATGAATGCCGAGGCTGCGGAAATATGCTTTTTGATTCATCAATAAAATTCGAATCAGGCACTGGTTGGCCTAGCTTTACTCAACCCGTAAAAAACAATGCAATTAAGTATATAAAAGATGTAAGTTTTGGAATGGTAAGAGTTGAGATTCAATGCAATGTATGCGATGGGCATTTGGGCCATGTTTTTCCTGACGGCCCTAAGCCAAGTGGACTTAGATATTGCGTAAACTCAAAATCTATTAAGCATCAGAATGATCAATAATTATTAACACTTGCAACCTTTTATTGCCATTGTAGTCTTAAGTCATTGTTAAAAAAATGTTAAGTAGAAATTTACTCAACACTGAACCCTATGTCTTTTGGATTTTTTATTTGACACAGAATAGGATATGAGAATTTTCCAAATGTATGACACCCAAAGGTCGC
>JBMYOR010000788.1:0-1709 GCA_049599535.1 Bacteroidia bacterium
TAAACCACTCCAAATACTTTTTATAAGGTTACCTACTTTGTAAGTTTTATAGTGTTGACTTAGGGCAGGTAAAAATTCAATTGGCTTTTTAGGATCTTGATTCTCTTTAGTATTTGGCGCTTGGTCTAATTCAACTTTGGGCAAATCATTAGGCATTTGAGCCATGGCCTGCACAAGCCCTTGAGCGTTTTTAAATTTTCGCTGCAATAGCTCAAATACTAAAATATCCTTATAAAAAACATTATCATCAGCATCGCTAGCTATTATAAGGTCTTCAGTTTCGCCCTTTGATACTTGTATGAGTTTATTAATTATCCGATTTGCTTTTTTTTCTGAAACACCATTATGACTTTCCCAAAACAGCGTGCTTAGCAGCTGCTGTCTACTTTGGCCCGTTTTTAATTTGCTGGGCACTAGGGTAAGCTCTTTAATAAATGTAAAGGGAGCTTTTAAGTCGGTTTTGGGTAATTGTTGTTCAAAATTCTTTTTTATTAGTTCGTAGTTTTCGGTGCCATTGTGCTCATCAGTTACAGCCAATGCAATAAGTAGTGCACTAAACCTTGGTGCTCCATTTACCTTTAATACACCAAGTATGTCAGCTATAAATTTGGTGTAGGCAATAGTATTGCCTTTGGTAAGGGTTATTGTTTCGCCATTTAGGTCCCATTGCCAAAAATAATTTTTGTAGCATGTAAGGTATTCATTTACTACCATTACCTATTTGTTTTTAGGGTTTGGTAAATAGATGATCTGCTTAAGGTTTTAAGGCTAGTGTTTTCAATAATAAAATGCTCGTTTTCTAATAGCATTAAATAGCCGCTGGCACCATTTAGCAGTTTGTTTTGGTACAACTCGGCAAAAAGCGGAAAGTTTAAATTATACCCCAGCGGAATTAGGATTTTATGCTTTAGCCAAAATGCGGTGCCATTTATGGGTAAAGGTGGCCAGCCTATTATAAGCGGATTATTATTTACTAGGCACCAATGTAAATGCTTAAACCTAAAATTTGGTTGTGTAGCTGTGTAATTAATAAGTTGTTTGGCATTAACCAATTGCGCAAAGGCTTTATGTTCAATGTTGGCCGGTGTTAATTGCATTTTAAGCTCACCATTAACTTCAAACAAGTTGTGATTGTAGTGTTCAATCTCAATGGGTATGGCCCTTTGTATGGGGGTAAAAAGTAAATTAGGCAATCGGCGCTCGCGTAGTTGGCTACCCAGTTTGTGCAGCCAGCCATGGTTTTCGTAGTAAACTTGTGTGTTAGGTATTTTTCTAATAATTGATGCGTTTATTTCTTCATCAATAAATCCTTTAAGCCAAATTAGATCGTTTTCGTAGGCCAGTTGCAAATGGTCTAAATGGCGTAGGTTGCCTAAAAGCTCAAATCTATTTTTATGAATGCTTAAAAAGTACATTTATACTTGTTGAAGCAGTTTTTTCCAAATAGCATCAATTTCTTCTTGCAATTGATTTTTATGCTCTTGATGCTTAAGCCAGCTTACGCGGTTTTGTACAAAGCGTAATTTATCTTTTAGAGCATTTTTTTCGTCAAGGCTCGTTTCTTCGTGGTTTAGTTTTAATTTAATGCTTTCAATATCAGTCATTAAATCTTCGGCATTAGGCAGTTTGTTATTTTTAGCCATTGGGTGTGCGGGCCCTTCATTATCTTTCTCAATTTCAGAATTTACCAAGCCGGCTAAAATTTCAAT
>JBMYOR010000789.1:0-1688 GCA_049599535.1 Bacteroidia bacterium
GCTCGGCGTTGGCCCTTTTTGGCGAAAAAGATTTGCAGGTACCAGCAAAAGAAAATAGACTGCAAATGCACAAGGCCAAAACAAAAGCCCCAAATTCTGAATTAAAGATAGTAACCTTTCCTAACCTTAATCACTTGTTTCAAGAATGTAAAACGGGATCTCCTAGTGAATACAACGAAATTGAGCAAACCATATCTCTGGCAGTATTAAAAGAAATGCAACAATGGTTAGTTCAAAAATTATAACCTTTATTTGAATCGTTAATCTGAACATAATTTATGAAACCGATACTACTCGTTTTTTCAATTGCCATTGCTTTTTCATTTGCTAGGCCGCAAGCTTATACCATTCGTGATGCTTATCATAATATTCCTATTGAATATTTACCATCAACTAAAGCTTATTTAAACGGTAAATCTGATAATAAAGAAAATCGCGATAAAATATTAACCTACCACAACAAGGAAAGAGAATTTATTAAGCTAAACCATAGCGGAAGTAAACTTACAGGCCAATTAATGATGTTTGTTTCAGGTACCGATATTTATGTGGTGGTTGAACACAGTTTTTGTAGATCAGGTAAATGCCAAAATGAATTTGTCATTTTAATGAAAAAAGGAGACGGTTTTGTTGATGTTACGGCTAGTGTTTTAAAAGACTTTGAATTAAGTGTGTCAAAATGGAAAGGCACCATTAAAAAAGAAATGAAAAACTCTTATGGAACAAATGACTATTTTGAAAGCTTAGGGCTAAATGATAATAATACACTTAAAGAATACCTTATTTGGCAACTTGACGAACAAAGTGGACATATTAAATTAAACGAGAGTAGCCTACCTTACACTTTAGCCACCTACTCTTGGGATGAGAAGAAAGGCGAATTCAAGAAGGACTAAAATCGAGTTTTCAAACGCATCAACTTAATTTTGACTTACTTTAAACTAGAATCTCAAAACTTTAAACCACAATATGTATACTGCTATTAAATACGAAGTAAAAGACAACACGGCTTATATAACTTTAAACCGACCTGATAGATTCAATGCCTTTAATAATGAGCAAAGTTTTGAGTTACAAGATGCTTTTAAAAAAGTAAAGCGTGATAATGAAGTAAGAGTAGTGGTTTTAACAGGAGAAGGCAAGGCATTTTGCTCGGGCCAAGACCTAAAAGACATAGCAGGTAAAAAGAGAAAACTAAGTGACTCGCTCTATAAAAGATACAATCCGATTATCCGTGCAATGCGAAACCTACCTAAACCAATAATTGGTAGAATAAATGGCGTTGCGGCCGGCGCAGGCTGCTCTTTGGCTTTAGCTTGTGATTTTACAGTTGCGAGCGAAAAAGCTTCGTTAATTGAAGTGTTTGTAAATGTGGGCTTAGTATTAGACAGCGGCTCGTCCTACTTTTTACCAAGAATTGTAGGAAGCAACCGCGCTTTTGAATTGGCTACCATGGGCAATAAAGTAAGCGCTCAGCAAGCCCTAGAATGGGGAATGGTAAACAGAGTAGCTTCTGTAGAAGAACTTGATGCTGAAGTTGCTAAAGTGGTTGATTATTACAAAAACGCTCCAACCAAAGCTATTGGCATGATGAAAAAGATGCTCAACAAATCGTTCAACTCTGATTTGGAAGAAATGCTACAATACGAAGCCTATTGTCAAGAAATTGCTGGTGATAGTGCAGATTA
>JBMYOR010000790.1:0-1666 GCA_049599535.1 Bacteroidia bacterium
TACCCCCACCAAATTGGCTTGGTTGGTATAATAAGGTTTCATTTTTTTTCCAAAAGCCCTAAAAGCGTCTCGTAACCTGTTTCCTAAATTTTCGCCTAAAACTTCCATTAAATCTACTGAAGCTAAGCCAGGTATATATGATGTTTCATTTAACTGATTTGAGTGTTTACCTTCAACAAAATCTACCAAACGTTGTGCTGGTGCCGCCTGTGTTTTACCTGCCAATGCCCAAGCCCTTTGTTCGAGCTGCATTTGTAACTGCAAACCAGCTAAGGCGCCTTTATCTTTAAATGGCTTTAAATCATCTAACTCAATTGCTACCACAATACCAGAGTTGGCAAACTTACTATTACGTTTACTTGGCGACATACCGTTTACCACAAGCTCACCAGGCGCAGTAGCAGCTGGTACAATAAAGCCGCCCGGGCACATACAAAATGAAAAAACACCACGTTTCTTTTTATCAATAAAGGTTTGATTTACAATTGAATATGATGCTGCTGGCAGATACTCTCCCCTATTATCGCAATGATATTGCATGCTATCAATTACCTGCTGTGGGTGCTCAATTCTTACCCCCATGGCAAAAGGTTTTGCTTCAATAAGCACTCCACTATTGTGTAAATTGTAATAAATATCTCGGGCCGAATGTCCGGTAGCCAAAATCACATGATTCGTTTTTAGTGTGCTACCATTATTTAGTTTAAGCCCTTTGATTTTTTTATTTTCAATTACAAAGTCATCAACCCTGGTTTCAAAAATTATTTCGCCACCATAGTTCAAAATGGTTTCGCGCAATGCCGAAACCACTTTTGGCAATTTATTGGTACCAATATGAGGGTGCGCGTCAACCAAAATATCTTCGGGCGAGCCATGTTTTTCTAATATTTCAAGTATTCGGCGAACTGTTCCCCTTTTTTTAGACCTTGTATAAAGTTTACCATCAGAATAAGTACCCGCACCACCTTCTCCAAAACAGTAATTAGAATCAGGGTTTACAATATGCTCTTTGTTAATGGCAGCCAAATCTCTTCGGCGTGCCCTTACATCTTTACCCCTTTCAATAATTATTGGTTTTAAACCCAATTCAATAAGCCTTAATGCGGCAAACAAACCTGCTGGGCCAGCACCTATAATTACCACTTCGGCTTGGTTTGCTACATTTTTGTATTCATAATTAAACTCATAAACCGTTTTTGGTTTTTCGTTTACATAAACAAAAGTTTCGTAGTGCACCTTAATATTTTTGCTCCTAGCATCAATGCTTCGTTTTACAGGCTTTTCAATTATCTCATCGGTTTGATTCAGCTTTAGTTTTCGCTTAATCAAATTGTGCCTAGATTCATCATCAAAGGCATCTTTTGGCGTAATGGTGAGCTTAAGGTGTTTTACCATAGCACAAAAGTAGTATTGGTATTAGGGCATTACTTATTGTTGACTTATTTTGCGGCTAAAAGGAGTTAAAAATGAGAATTATTTGTTTATTGATTTTGTCAGTTTTCTTTTTGGTTTCATGCGGTAACAAAAACGACGGCCCGCTTGAAGAGTATGAAGTTGAAGAAATTGAAGATAAACTGATTGAAGCTATGCAAAAGGGTAAAGTGAAAATTTATAATGATAAAGGACTTAAGCACGAAATAAGCTTTGATGATATAAAGGAACTAAT
>JBMYOR010000791.1:0-1665 GCA_049599535.1 Bacteroidia bacterium
TACCTTCTTTGTTTATTATTACAATGCATCTTGAGTGCAATCCCTCAAAAGGACCATCAATCAATTCAAGACCGTAGTTTTTGCCAAAATCACCTGTTTTAAAGTCAGATAACATTACAACACCTTCAATACCTTCAGCACCGCAAAACCTATTTTGAGCAAAAGGTAGGTCTTTAGAAATGCAAAGCACTTTAGTGCCTTCAAGACCTGCCGCCTTTTCATTGAACTTTCTAACTGAAGTAGCGCAAACTGCGGTGTCAACACTCGGAAAGATGTTCAAAACCAAATTATTTCCAACGAAATCAGCTAGCGTTTTATCCGCAAGTTTTACATCAGTAAGTTTAAAGTCTTGAGCATCAGCGCCAACTTCAGGTAGTGCTGCATTTGTATTGATTGGGTTTCCACCTATTGTAATTTTAGTCATATTGTTGGTTTGATTTTTAACAGTATTAATAATTGTACCATCAAAAAGTTCTCAATTTATAGTCCTTGATTTCAAACATCATTTAAACTAAGCATTTGGGCCATATTTAGATTCCATGTGCTTGAACCATAATTCACCCAACTCAAGATTAGAAATTGGCTGAAGGTTTAAAGCAATTGATGCTTGTTTTAGAGTTTTTATGGCCGAATCAATTTTTGAATATTTAGGTCTAAAAAAGTTGTATTCAAAGCTTATAATCAGCATTCCATCTTGAACAATTATATCCTTGTAGTCGTTTTCTTTTAATGTTTCTTTCAGCATTTCAGCTTCCTGGCTTTCAAAATCTGCTGGTTTAAATAAAAGCATTACCGAAATAAATGGTTTAAAGGAGCCATCCCATATTACTCCATAATGAAAGTTATCAATTTGCATTTCCAGATGGGTTTCTTCTATTAACTCAAACCCTTGCTCCTTCAATTCTTTAAAAGGCGATTTATTGTAAATGCTTTTCCTTTTCCAAGGGGTGTAAACGTTTTCGGCAAAGTCGAGCATTCCGCCAATTAATGCAGATAACACAAACCAAAGAAGCATGTAAATAAAAAATAGACTAATATCAAGTTCGTTAGAAATTAAATCTATCGTAATAGCAAGAATGACAAATAATCCCCAGCCAATCAATGGAAATAGGTAGAAACGAAAAAACCTTTCTTTAAAAGTCATTTTGCCATGTTGATCTTCTTCTTTAGTAATTTCCACTTATTAGATCAGTCCCGCTCCAAGAGCAATTGAAATCAAAATCAAAGCAATAGCCACAAAGGTTTGAATAAATCCAAGGGTCACCTTTTTTAATAGCTTGTTTCCAATAAATGCACCAGCTATTGCGGCAAGGGTAGCTGAAATTACTATGGGTAAATTATCAATAAGATCGCTTGATTTAAACCGTGTGGCATAAACGCTAATTCTTGTAAAATCAATGAAGGATCCAATTACAACACTTGTGCCTATAAAGGCTTCTTTGCTTAGCCCTGTTTTAATCAAAAAAGCTGATCTCAACGCACCTTGATGGCCAGAAAGTCCACCGAAAAAACCACTTAACGCACCCCCAATAGGGAGCCATTTGGCATTGATTTCTAACTTCTTTAAAAATGGAATTAGATCCATTAACGAAAAGGTGATGAGCAACATGGCAATGATCAATTTTACTGGAGTAATTACTTTTTCTTGATCACCTATTGTGTAAG
>JBMYOR010000792.1:0-1661 GCA_049599535.1 Bacteroidia bacterium
TGGCATTGTTAAGTGCCTTGGTAATGCTGAGCATCTCTTTTCGATCTTCTATTTGGCTGATCTGTTTAGAGAAATTTTCAGCATTTAAGGTGTCAAATTGAAAAAGTACTTCTTTGATTTCGGCAATCTCTGTTTTAATCTCTTCGGCAGATTTAAACAGGTTAGAGTAATGCTCCATTTCATTACCCAATTCCGATTGCAATTCATCAAAATAGGCCTTATTGGTTTTGTCAAACTCCTTTTGGATGTCGGCAAAATCTACAACATAACCGTACTTGAAGTCTTTGTAGGTTCTGTTTACCCTAGTAAGTGTTTGTAGCAGGTTATGAGACTTTATAACTCTCGCTATGTAAAGCTTTTTAAGTCGCTTAGCATCAAAACCCGTAAGTAGCATATTGTAAACAAACAGAAAGTCGATTTTGCCTTCTTTAAAGTCTTCTACCCAGTCTTTACGTTCTTGCTTGGTACCAACATCATGCAGAATTAAAGCAGCGTTTTTGGCTTTGCTGGGCAGTTTTGCTTTTGCCACGTAGCCTGTTTCACTTTCGGCTGCCAGCATGGTTGATTCACTAGTGGCTGTTCCTGTGCCATTTGTTTCTTGAAACAAGTCGTAGAGCATTTTGGCCTGATCAGATGAATCGCAAACCACCATGGCTCCTATGCTATGGTCGTTAAAAGCCACTCGTGCTTTTTCAAAATCGCTCACTATGTATTGGAGCATGGGCTTTACATAGCGTTCGTGAGCGTAAACTAGCTTTTTGTTTGCAGCGCCTTTTAGCACGTCAATCTCATCGAGCGCCTTTTTCATTTCTAGCTTATAGCTGGTAGCTATTTCTTCTCTTATAAGCCTAAGTGTATAGCCATCTTTTATTGACGAGTTGTAATAGTATTTATGGATATAGTCTCCAAAAAGCGTTTTTGAATTGTAATCAGTTCCTAATAGCGGTGTACCAGTCAATCCAATTTTTATGGCATGTTTGTCAGCCAACATCAAATTGGCCAAAAAGCTGCCTTTGGGGTTGTAGCTTCTATGTACTTCATCCAAAAAGAAAACCCTTTGAATATTGAGTGCATAATCATTGTTTCGAATTACATCTGGATCATCCTTAAACTTCTGAATATTGACTACCGTAATCTCAGCCTTACCTGAATTGTTATGTATTACGCTAGTAGACTTAATCTCCTTAGCAAATTCATCTTTTGAATTGACATTGTGCACCACCAAACCACGAGCTTTAAACTCTCTGCCTGCCTGTACGAGCAAGTCAAGTCTGTCAACCACAAAATAGAATTTAGGCACTATGCCCTTGCTTTGAAAATGGTCGGTAAGGTGTTTTACATTGAAGTAAGCTAGTGCCGTTTTACCACTACCTTGGGTGTGCCAAATAATGCCCTTTTTTACGTCTTTCTCAAGCTTTGAAACAATAGCCTTTGTTGCAAAAATTTGCGGATAGCGCATAATATGCTTTTGCAAACCGCTTTTCTCTTTTACATAAGCAATGGCGTATTGCAGTACAAAAGCAAGCCTATCTTTTTGAAGTAATGACGTACTAATTCTGTTGGTTGGGGTATCTGGTTTTGTATTGGTAATAAACTCAGGAGAGTTCTTTATAGCCAACAAGTTATTGTCTTTGAGTACCGTATTTACTTCGTCATCACTT
>JBMYOR010000793.1:0-1659 GCA_049599535.1 Bacteroidia bacterium
TAAGAGAGCAAATGGGCATGAGCCCAGATTTGGTGTTGCATAATAGCGTAATGGGGGTAGAGTATGAGCTAAGTAATGCCATTGCATCTTTAAATCAGGCGCGGCGTAAAAAAGTAGCTTTTGTAGTAGGCCACGGCGAGCTTTCAGGTGCCCGAACAGCTGATATTGGTAGAGAAATTTCTTTGAAGTACGATATTGAGCGAGTTGATATTACGCAGTACAAAGTGGGTAAGCTACAAGAGTACGATGCCATAATTATTGCCCAGCCCGACACCGCTTTTGCCGACGTTGACAAATATAAAATTGATCAATTTTTAATAAAAGGCGGTAAGGTTTTATGGTTTTACGAATCCTTAATTGCTAGTATGGATAGCTTAAAAGCACAACCATATACCACCACGCTAGATTATGATCTTAATATGCGAGATATGATGTTTAAATACGGCGTAAGGGTAAATTTAGATTTAGTGCAAGATTATAATTCGCATGAAATACCCGTTTATGCTGGTAAAGGCAATAGCAACGCAAATTTTCGAAAATGGCCATATTATCCACTTGTAGCACCTACCACACAGCATCCAATTGTAAAAAACTTAGGGTTAACATGGTTTCAGTTTGCCAATAGTATTGATACTTTGCCAAGCCCAGGGATTAAAAAAACGGTTTTATTAAAAAGCTCTCCAAATTCTCGAATCGTACATCATCCGCACAGAATTACACTGCAGTTGGCTCAAATCAACTTAAACCCAAGTTTATTTGCAAAAGGCGAACAAGCTTTGGCTGTTTTGCTAGAAGGGTCTTTTACTTCATTTTTTAAGAACAGGTTAGCTCCGTCTACCCTTAAAAACCCCGATTATGGTACTTTTCAAGTTGAAGGAGCGCCCACAAAAATGATTGTGGTTGGCGATGGTGATGTAATAGGCAACCATGTAAATCCATTAAATGGCCAAATGTATGCCTTGGGTTATGATAGATTTACAGGTAAAAGTTTTGCAAATAAAGCTTTTGTAATGAACTGCCTTGATTATTTGCTTGATGATTACGGCCTGTTTCAATTAAGAAGTAAAGAATACAAGCTTAGATTATTACAACAAGCTAGAGTAAGAGAAGAAAAAATGCTTTGGCAAGTGATTAACCTAATAATGCCAGTTGTAATCTTAATCATTTCAGGGCTCATTTATATGTTTATTCGCAAAAGAAGATTCACCAGATAAACGCTAAATATGAAAAAAGGAAACCTAATAGCACTTGCAGTTATTTTAATAGGGGTTACTGCTTTTTTTTACTTTAAAAATCAAGATAGGACTACCACATTAAATGTACAAGCCGATTTTTTTCAAGTTAAAGACACTCAAAGCATAACCAAAATATTTATTGCCGATATTGAAGGAAATGCCGCTACACTTGAAAAAAAAGGTATTTACTGGTGGGTTAATAATAAATATAGGGTAAATCAAAACTCAATGGTAAATCTGTTTGAGCCCTTGGTAAAAATGAGAATAAAAGCACCTGTAACTGATAATGATAAAAACGATTTGGTTAAAGAGTTATCGGTGGCAGGTAAAAAAGTTGAAGTATACCGAAATGGCCAAAAAGAGCGCACACTGTTTATTGGCAATGCAACAGCAGATGGTTTGGGTACTTATATTTACTCTGATG
>JBMYOR010000794.1:0-1658 GCA_049599535.1 Bacteroidia bacterium
TATTAGCTGCCTTTGCTTTGATGTTAGTTGTAGTTTTTTGGCAAATATAAATAAGGCAATAAACGATAATTTAAAACTAACCTCGGTAAAAAACTGCGACTTGTTGGGCTCGGTAGTATAAAAAAAAGACATACCAAGCCAAGCCAATAATACGAGTAAAATAACCGATGGGTGGTCTAAACGCCGTTTTTCAGAATACTGAATAAATTCTGAAATTGTGGTAATAATCATTAAAACAGTAGCAATTGAAAGTAATGCCCTGCTCCAAAAAAGCCCAACAAAAGCTGCAATTAGATAAATTAATGATCCTTTAGAAAGTAACTTAAGCAAGTGGTAATGTTATAACTGATCGTTGCTGTATACAATTTCAACCCTAAATATTTTATCCTTTACCTCAAGCTTGTTTGCAGCTGTTTCAGTTAAAACTATAACCACGTTTTTTTTCTCATTACCTACCAATGGCCCTATCACTCTCGCGTAGGTAGCCTTATTATTGGCTAGGTTTTCAACCCTTACAATGGTTCCTACTTTGGCCTCATTATAAAGCGCTAACGACATATTCTCGTCATACGGACTATCGGGTATCCACGTAGCCAAACCTTTTGAAGTAACATCGCTCCAAATTACAGCAGTTGTATCACTCGTAGTATTTTTACTTGAACTCCCTCCTACTTCAGTAATAACTTGATCAACCGTAACGGGCGCATCTTTAACCTTAACTTCATCTCTAAAAGCTATTATTACTTTTTGACCTTCAGAGAGTGAGTTTGACTTTAAATTATTCCAGCGTTTAATTTCTTCAATGGTAAATTCACAATGCTCTAGCCTACTAATTTTAAACAATGTTTCGCCAGCTTTTACTGTATACCAAACCACATTGTCATCTTTACTTTTAGGGTCTAAGGTGCCGTTTTCTTTGGCTTCCTTAGTTCTATTGGCCTTTGCAATCATTTTTTCAGCATCGGCGGCTAAAATCTTTGTGGGTATAAATATGTACTGTTCTAATTTTAAACCAGCTGTTTTAACATCAGGGTTAAATGCTTCGATTTCAGGAACGGTAACACCATATCGTTTTGAAATTGAATAAAGCCCCTGACCTTTTTCAACTTGATGAATTATAAAAACCTTGTTGTTGCTCATGATTTTTAACCCCGTAGAATCAGTTAAAGCAAAACAAGCTACTGACAATGAGATGAGTAAAATGCTGAAAACAATCTTTTTGTACTGCATAGTGAACTTAAAACGAATGCTTTGTGAATTTATTTTTCAAAAGTAAAGCAATAAAACACCTATTACTCAATCAATTATCCACTTAAAAAAAAGAATTAGGGCAAATGGCTCATTGGTTTATTTTTGAAGCATGAAGTGGTTTTTTAGTCTAATAATTGCTTTTACAATTTATACAACTGCAACAGCTCAAAATTTTAAGGGCAGTTTATTTGTAGGAAGCAACTGGAGCCATATGCGGGGCGATTTTATGACCGGATACAGCAAACCTGGTTTTAATATTGGTTTTAGGGTAGCGTATCCATTTAAGCCTAATTTAGACTTAAGCTTTGCATTAAGTTACAGCCAAAAAGGCAGTAGAAGAACTTATAATCGATATGGAAATCCTAATAGTGGCAGTTGGCATTTAATGCGCGTAAACTATTTTGAAA
>JBMYOR010000795.1:0-1657 GCA_049599535.1 Bacteroidia bacterium
ATATTTTTTTAATAGGGTGTTTGGTTAAAATATTACCCTGAGATGTTTTGCCCTTAATATCAATTTCTCCAAAATTAAAATCGAATACTTTTTTTCGAGCCTTGCTTCCGGGTGTTAGGGCTACATGTATTATTTCTGATTCGGCGTTTGGGTTTGCCGAAAAATATAATATTTTGCTCCCTTTTTCGCCCTTGGTTACATCATAAGCCCTATCTCTGGTGCACGATGTTACATTAAACCTTTTGGCCCGCGCTATACCTGTTTTACCATCAACATATACCACATTGTAAACCATTCGTTCATCGTTTCTTTTCCAAACGTTTAGGTATTCAATGTTTTTACCAAAAAAAGCTTTTTCGCTAACCTTGCTTACCATGTAGGCGCCAGTTTTTAAAAAAACTATAATATCATCAATATCAGAGCACTCGGTAATAAACTCATCTTTTTTAAGACCATAGCCAGCAAAGCCATCTTTGCGGTTTACATAAAGTTTTTCGTTGGCTACCGCAACTAATGATGCATCAATAGTGTCAAACTCTTTAAGTATGGTTTTTCTTTCGCGGCCTTTGCCGTATTTATCTAATAAATTTTGGTAATAATCAATGGTGTATTCGGTTATATGGTTAATATCATATAACGTATCTTCCATTTCATCTTCAAGGCCTTTTATAAATTCATCGGCTTTAAATGAATCGAATTTCGAAATTCGCTTAATCTTTATTTCGGTAAGCTTTACAATATCATCTTCAGTAACATCGCGCATTAGCTTGTCTTTAAACGGATCAAGACCAGCATCAATGGCACTAATTACACCTTCCCAAGTTTCTTCTTCTTCAATATCGCGGTAAATGCGGTTTTCGATAAATATTTTTTCGAGAGAAGACATGTGCCACTTGTCTTCAAGCTCACTTAACCTTATTTCAAGTTCGGTTTTAAGTAAATCTCGGGTTAAAAAAGTACAAACTTCAAGTAGTTCGTTTATGCCTATAAACTGCGGCTTTTCTTTTACAATTACACAACAGTTTGGCGAAATAGAAACTTCGCAATCGGTAAATTTATAAAGTGCATCAATAGTAAGGTCAGGGCTAACACCTTTAGCCAAACTTATTTCAATTTCAACATCTTTGGCAGTATTATCTACTACCTTTTTGATTTTGATTTTGCCATTATCATTTGCCTTAATAATTGAATCAATTACGCTTGTAGTAGTAGTGGCATACGGAATTTCTTTTATTAGTAAAGTGGTTTTATCACCTTGCTCAATTTTGGCTCTAACCCTAACTTTACCACCACGCTTACCTTCGTTGTAGTTACTGGCATCCATCATACCACCAGTCTGAAAATCAGGCAGTAAACTTACTTTTTTGCCTTTTAAAATATCAATTGATGCTTTGCACAGCTCCTTAAAGTTATGTGGTAGAATTTTAGTTGATAAACCTACAGCAATACCTTCGGCACCTTGAGCTAGCAGCAAAGGAAATTTCATAGGTAAAAAAATGGGCTCATTTTTTCTACCATCATAAGAGCGTTGCCAATCGGTTGTTTTGTAATTAAAGGCAACTTCAAGTGCAAATTTTGGTGCAAAAGCCTTCTCATCAAATCAAAGTATGGAAATTTTGAGAGCATATCGATAAAGCCTCTGAATGCACGGCAGTGC
>JBMYOR010000796.1:0-1654 GCA_049599535.1 Bacteroidia bacterium
GCTGCGGTATTAATAATGGGGGCAATTGCAGTAGTTTATACCGTAATGGGAGGGTTAAAGGCGGTAATTTATACCGATACAGTGCAATGGATAATTTTAATGGGTGGGTTAATTTTTATTGGAATACCCATGGCCTATTACCAAATTGGAGGTATTGAAGCCATAAGAGCCACTGTAAAGCCAGAGCTATTAACCTTTAACAATTTACAATGGCAAGATGCCTTTAATTGGATGATAACCATTGTACCAATTTGGTTTGTAGGCATGACCCTTTATCAACGCATTTATGCCAGTGCTGGCGAAAAACAGGCAAAAAAAGCATGGTTTATTGCAGGTTTGTTTGAATGGCCAATAATGGCCTTAATGGGCGTATTGTTAGGTCTGTTTTCGCGGGTAGCACTTGAGCAAGGGCTTTTTGCACAACAAGGTTTTACCAGTTTAGAAATGATGGATGCCGAAATGGGTTTGCCATTATTGCTTAGAAATATTTTGCCAGTTGGCTTAATGGGCTTAATGATGTCTGCCTACTTCTCGGCGGTGCTCTCAACAGCTGATAGTTGTTTAATGGCGGCATCGGGCAATATGGTTACCGATATTGTAATGAGATTCAAAAAAATAAGTGATAAAGGGCAGTTAAAGCTTTCTCAAATTTTAACGCTTGCCCTAGGTGCTGTGGCTATAATTATAGCGGTTTCGTTCGAGAGTGTATTAGATCTTATGTTGCATTCATACGCATTTATGGTTAGCGGATTATTTGTGCCTGTGGTTGGGTTTTTGGTAGTAAAAAAGCCCAATTCAAGTGCGGCGTTTGCGGCAATGCTAATAGGTGGACTAACCACAGTATGCTTAATAGCTTTTTCAATTAAAATGCCATGGGGACTTGATGCTAACGTGTTTGGAATCACCGCATCGGCCTTGTGTTTTATCATAATACAAAAAGCGAAAATCGATTTCTTTAAATACCAACCTTTAAAATCATAAAAAGTAGAAAATGAACTTTAAACTTATAACACCCCATACGGGTGCCGATATGCAATACAGTAACTCAATGATAGTCGATTTTTTGCATGCGCATTTAGATCAATATGGTGATGCAAAACCCGATATTTCGAAATGTATTGATTATGCCTTGGGATTAAATGGTAAGCCAGGTGGCTGTATTCTGTTGGCTCTTGATAATGATAATGTTATTGGCGCTGTGGTTACAAATGAAACCGGTATGCAAGGTTATATACCTGAAAACATACTGGTGTATATTGCCGTAAATGGTGCGTATCGTGGGCAAGGCGTTGGCAAAAAACTAATAGATCAAATCAAAAAGGTTACCAAAGGCGATAATGCTTTACATGTTGAGCCTGAAAACCCAGCAAAGCGACTGTACGAACGAAATGGTTTTGAGAACCCATATTTAGAAATGAGATGGAAAAGGAATCATTAAGCTCAACTGAAATTGGGTATTTAAATGAATTGCGAAAACACTTGCATGCTCACCCTGAATTGTCGGGCAGCGAATTTGAAACCGTTGCTACTTTAAAAAGTTTCCTAAAAAAACATGCGTCAAATGGCTATGAATTAAACTTTGGCGAAAATGCTTTTGCCTGGGTGTTTAATGGCAATGGTACAGGGCAAAGTATAATGCTTAGAGCTGATACAG
>JBMYOR010000797.1:0-1649 GCA_049599535.1 Bacteroidia bacterium
TACCGTAATAATAAACTCATAGCATCGGTATTTAGAGATGTGCAAATGATTATTATAAAATGCAATAATAATACGCCACCTACCCTTTCCGGCTTTAACAGAAACAATTTTGCTACCTCATATTCAAAAGTTATTTGCGCCAATAAAAAATCTAGTTTTATAATAGGTTCTGCTGATAATAACACTAATGACACCTTAACTTTAAAATTTAATGGACCTATTGGTTCGGCAAAACTTTTTGGTAATAAAAAACGACCTAGTTTAGAATGGAGCTGGATTCCGGATTCAACCTTTGTAAGGTTTGACACCAGCTTGTATTTTAGTGTAACCGCAACCGACGATAATTGCCCCTTGCCAGGCGAAACTACCAGAAGCTATAAGGTAAGAGTAATTAATGATTACAAATATGATCTTAGTCTCGACTCAATTAAAAAAGGTAATTGTGGCGAATACAATTTTAAAATAAGCGATAAAAACAATAACCCAATTGAGTATGTAAATTGGTACATAAACGATTCGCTACACGCAAAAAACAAAGGCGCTGTTTTTAACCATCGATTTAATAAAGATGGCACTTATATTATTAAGGCCTTGATGCATGTATGTGATACCGTTCAAATAATTGACACTTTTAAATTGTCAAATATTAAAGGCTTAGATTTTCAACTTAATGATACTGCCTTATGCGCATCAGAAAAAGTAGTGCTACAGCCTAAAGTTATTGGCGGCAAAGGCAATTTAAAATATTGGTGGACAATTGATAAAGCTTTTAATTATAAAGGAAAAGTCGATTCGAGTGCTGTAGTTTTAGATTTATCAAAAATAAGTGGCACTGTAACCCAACCTATTGCTTTAAGTATTGAAGACGATAATGGTTGTAAAGTTTACAAAGAAGCAAAACTCACATCTAAAGCCCTAAAAGTAACTGAATTAGTACCTAGCCGAGTTGTTTGCTATGGCGATATTGAAACCTTAACTCTTAAAACTATTAACGGAAAAGGCGAATGGAAAGGTGCCAATGTGAGCAATAACGAAATGGATTTTACCAGCCTAAAACCATCAAACTATCTTTTGGTTTTTAATTATTCCGATGATTATACCTGCCAAATTGATACGGCACTTATTAGCTACAAAGCCTTACCTGCAGTTGATGCAGGCAATGACTTTAACTCGTGCATGGGTGCTCCTGCTCAATTATTAACCGCACAACCATTTGGTGGTAATTGGAATAAAAACAGCATTACCAATGATTACTTTAATGCTGACGATTTTGGCAAAGGCACGCACACATTAATTTACACATATAAAGACATGTATGGTTGCCAAAATGAAGATACCGTAACGGCTCAAGTGCACAATTACACTCCATCCCTTTCGGTTACCGATACAGTTAAAGCTTGCGAAAGCGCCAATGTAATAATGGTTGAAGCGAGTAAAAGCGGCGGTAAATGGTTTGGCAACGGTATTTTGAGCGCTGCTAATCCGCATAAAATTTTACCTGCCAATTTAGGCAGCGGCACCTTTAATTTTATTTATGAATATAACACTACATTATCAGATATTTATTTATCAAATGGAACTAGTGATGAAGGAATAATACCTCTCAATCTTAAAATCTATAGAGATTCACTTAAAATTGTGGATGCAAA
>JBMYOR010000798.1:0-1649 GCA_049599535.1 Bacteroidia bacterium
TTGAATAAGTAACCCAAATCAAGATTAAGTGAACGATCAATTGTAAGTTCATAAAAATCCGCAGAAATCACCATTCTTTTACCAATAAAGCCCGTTTGCGAAAAAGCCTGAGAAGCCATGAAAGTCAAGAAAAGAATGAAAATAGTTTTAACCTTTCTCATTATTCTAAAATTAAATAGTACAGACTATTAGTGAAATAATACTTATTAATCTTATAATGAATTTCTTTCATTTGATATGAAGTTAACGAAGTATGGTACGGAGTAAAACTGTTTTGTGTAATCCAATATTGATTCACCGGAGAACCTTCAACTACATTCTCGTAAATATAGAGTGGATATAATGCTTGAAAAACACGTAAACCGGTTGGTTGAAAATAGATGCTGAATGTGCTTACATAGTCAATGCGTTCTATATCATATTCGTCAAGTGTTTTCCAAAGCTCGGGGCATAAAAGGTAAATATCTATTTCCTTGCCTGTAGAGAGACCACTTTTTCTTTTTGTAGAGCCGCTACTGAGCTCAAATTTTTTGTTGGCAATGGCCATCGTTTTCATCGACTCTTTTAGCCGTATAAGTTTGCCGTAGTCATTTGCGGCCATTTCAGATACTGAAACAACTTCGTATTCATTGAGCTTTTTATTGGCCATTTGCTTAATTACCTTCATGTAAGCGTTAGTTTGGCGTTGTGACTGCTTTAATAGAATACGGTACCCGTAATGCTTTTCGTCAATAAAATTAATATCATCTAAGAGTACAAGCTTTTTGGCAATTTTAGTTTTGTGTAACTCATCTCTCACAACTCTTTGTGCAAAATCATCATTATAACCCCTTCTGTCTTTTGCGTAAGCTTTTAGAGTTTTATTTTTATCTCTGGTAAATTCATACAAACCAAGTGAAAAGTTAGCCTCGTTAATCCCAATCTCTACGGCGAGTTCGGCTAGCTCAGTAAACACTTTTTTATTGCTTTTATGCACTACAGAATCACCCTTAACCACATATTTTTTTAAGTATGCATTGTTTGCTAAATAATTTGCGCTCTCATAGTCTTGGGCCAAAAGTTGTAGATTTTGAAAAATTGTCTCTGACTCCTTGATATAGTTTAAGTAGATGGAAGAAAGAAACTTGGCCTTGCCAAAACTTGGCTGCACATACATTTGCCTTCTGAGTGCTTCGAGCAAATAATAAATAAAAGTAGGGTTAGTATCGTCAGTTAAATAAAACCTGAAGGCCTTATCAATACATTTTTGGTATTCGCAATCTACAAGTAAAAGGTGCAAGGCTTCATACTGAGCCATGCGGTGAAACTTTGTAAATGACTCGTTTACAGGTAATGGTTTTGATATTTTAAACTCACTCTGTATAATGGAATCAATGAATTGGGAACGTTTAAATGACTCAGGGTGGCTTCTTAGTAATTTTTCAATGGGTTTTAAAGTTGTGTCTTTACCATTATTTTTAACTACCGCTATTTTTAAACTTTTACCTTTTTCAACTTTATTATAAATTGAATCAATCGCAATTACGTAAGCAAACAAGTTTGATACTGTTGGATCTGCCAAGTCAGCCTTCTCAATAGCATAAATGGCGAAGCTATCGGCTCTTGACTCTTGAAATCTGTTATACTCAGCATTAGTTAACAATAGACCG
>JBMYOR010000799.1:0-1648 GCA_049599535.1 Bacteroidia bacterium
CCTTCGATTTTTGCACCCATTGACACCAACATCTTACACAGTTGCTGATTATATGGTTCGCAAGCTGCATTATAAATAGTGGTGGTACCTGATGCCAATACGGCCGCCATTGTAATATTGGCAGTACCAGTTACCGATGGTTCATCAAGTAAAATAAAGGTTCCTTTAAGATCTGATCCATCTACTCTAAAAAGATAATTTTTATCGTCGTACTCAAATTTAGCACCAAGTTTTTGGATACCTTCAAAGTGAGTATCCATACGTCGGCGTCCTATTTTGTCTCCACCTGGTTTCGGAATTATGGTTTTGCCAAACCTAGCTACAAGGGGGCCCATAATCATTACCGACCCTCTTAGACTCCCCCCTTGCTTAATAAAATCGGGTGAGCTCATATAATCAATATTGATATTGGCAGCTTTAAACTCGTAAATATTTGTGTTGATTTTTGTTACTTCAACACCTAATGAGTTTAAAATCTCAATAAGCTTAAGTACATCTTTAATAGCAGGAATGTTTTCAATCCTAACTTTTTGAGATGTAAGCAATACGGCTGAAATTATTTGTAAAGCTTCATTTTTGGCACCTTGAGGGGTTATTTCTCCTGAAAGACTTACAGGGCCTTTAATTTTAAAAGTTGACATGGACTACTATTGATTTATGGATTTTATCTTCTTTTCTTTCTTTTTGTTTTTTTGCGACGCGGAGCCTGCCTTTGATTATTATTGGCAGCATTGTCAGGAATAGAGTCTGTTATATCTACCACTTCGTTTAGCTCAAGCGCGCCATTTGACATGTCTTTTATATTTTGAAGAATAACTTCATCAGACATTTTAGCACTATTCCATTGCTTATAAGCCAATTTCATGTAGGCGCCCAAGTATTGCTCCATTTTCTGTTTGGCTTCGGGGTCTTCTTCTTTCGAAGTTATTTTGATCATATCATGCACTATGTTGCCATAATGACGGAATTTGATTCTTCCCCTTGAGTAACTGGGCTTACTGGCAACTTTATCCATTTGATCAACTTCCGCAGGTTTCTCATAAGGCGAATCTATATCAAGTTCGTTTTTTGCCATTTTGTGCATATGGTCCCAAAGTTTATGTTCGTGATCTCCGCCTTTTTTAGGGTCAGGATTAATCAATTCCATTACTTTGATAATGTCTTTTACGGCAATATTTCTTTCTTCTCTATCTTCAATTGTTTTGGCATGGTTTATCATGCGCTGAACATTGCGCCCGTATTCTTTAATTATTAAAGGTTCGAGCTGCGTATTGTAGTCCATTTCCATTTATTCTAATATTCTAAGTTTTGCAAACTTCAGTAAAATCAACTTCTGACCAAAATCATTAAATGCAATAGTAGCCTTTTCGTTGCCTGTTACACCTTCTATTTTAACCACTTCACCTTTTCCAAACCTTGCATGCTCCACTTTTTGCCCTTCTTTTATCATTGAGCTTGGGCTGGTTTTAAAATCTGAAAAATTTGAAACTGGCTTTTTAAATTTTGCTTCTGATACCCTTGTAAGATTTGGTTTTGGCAAATTAAAACCGCTTGAATTATTTGTGTCGCCAAACGAAGTTTCGGGTGTTTGATAATCGAGCAACGTAGAATCGAGCTCATCGATAAACCTAGATGGCTCACTATATAC
>JBMYOR010000800.1:0-1648 GCA_049599535.1 Bacteroidia bacterium
TGCAATTGGTGGAATTATAAATTCAACTTCAAAACTCAATTTAATACCTGATGTATTTAGTTGTAGATTTATAATCTCCTGCAATCCGTCAGGGGCAATAATGGTTAGTTTATGATGCCTACCCATTAAACCCCAACTGCATAGTAAACCAATTAAACCAATAAAATGATCAGGGTGCAAATGGCTTATTACCACATATTTTATTTTATGTGGTTTTAGGTTTCTAATAATAAATTGCTTTTGAACACCTTCTCCGGCGTCAAATAAAACACTTTGATAGCCTAAATCTAAAACCAAAGCGGTTTGATTTCGATCTTTAGTGGGCACCGCACTACTGCTGCCAAGTATGTTTAATTCAAAAGGCATTTAACGGCTGCAAGAATACAAAAACTTGCATTTAACTTAAGTAAGTAAAGGTTTAACGAAAGTATTTGTTTAAAAAATATTAAGGCCTTTTGAGTATTTAATTAGCGTAAAACCTACTCTTAAATATTTTTATTTATTCTAAAATTATTAGGCTTTGTGTAATTCTTTCGCCCTTTTGATCCATTGCGGTAATACTGTGTTTTCCAGGTTTTAAATAAATACCGAGTTCGTGGTAATGAGTAGTTTTTTCAACAAAGGCATTATCAATATACCAGTAAATGCTGCTTTCGGGTTCTCTATGGGCAATTCGAACGATTAATTCGCCTTTTTCGCCATTGAGTTCGGTGGGTATTTTAACCTTACTAAAATCTTCGGGATAAATAAATGAAAATGCTTTTTCAGATTGATTACTATTATTACAATCGGAACGATATACAGGTAGTTTTTTATACCAATTGTTCTTTTTTGAATAATAGTATTCTTGTACGGGTGGCAAAACAAACCACGGAACCGATTTCATTTGGCCAATTGATTCACAGTTGCTGTTTACTCTAAATTTCATCTCATTATCGAGATGCACCATTTTATGATATGGGCACGGCGAAATTTGAATATCAATATTTGGTACAAAAACGGTATCGTAGCTTATACAAACATCGGTAGCAGCATGGCCGCTTTCTTTGCAAACTACTAATTGTTTAAAATCATCAAATGGCGGAGTAAACCAGTTGCTATTGGGCAAAATATTAAAAATATCAAACATTATTGGAGCCGCTTTTTTTACGCCAACAAGACCGTTTCGGCCTACGCCATTGGCATTTCCTATCCATACACCCACCACGTATTTACCATCAATACCTATTGCCCAGGCATCTCGGTAGCCAAAACTTGTACCTGTTTTCCAAGCCACTTTTTTTGATGATGAAAAGTTTTGCCAGCCTATTTGATTTTCAGGTCGATGCACTTCTTCCATTGCTTTTAGGGTAAACCAAATGGCAGAAGCTGAAAGTTCTGATGTTTTTTTTAGCGAATTTGAATTTTTTGAGTCAGATGTTTTTGTAAAACTTAACGACCTATAATTATTGCTTTTATATTCTAAACTGTGAATTTGAAAATGAATTAAAGATCGGCCCATTGATGCATACATGCCGCATAAATCCCATAGCGTGCCTTCTGCTCCACCCAAAATAATTGAAAGCCCGTAATGGCCAGGCGGTTTATTTAAAGTTTTTAGTCCTAGTGATTTTAGTTTAGAATGAAACTTAGGAAACGAATACTCTTT
>JBMYOR010000801.1:0-1646 GCA_049599535.1 Bacteroidia bacterium
GGCAAAATGTTTTTTATTTTGATAGAGTAACACATGCAAGGGTAAATCAATTACCAATCTTGCCAAGTTTAGGAGTTGGCTTTTACTTTTAGTAATGGAATTTGACCATTTAAGAGAATATTGCTTAAATAAAAAGCAAACCACTGAATCTTTTCCGTTTGGAGAAGATACGTTAGTATTTAAAGTTGCAGGTAAAATGTTTGCATTAGTAGATGTGGCAAGCGCTCACTCTGTAAACCTTAAATGCAATCCTGAAAAAGCACTTGAGCTGAGGGCCCAATTTCCTGAAGATGTATTACCCGGTTATCACATGAATAAAAAGCATTGGAATACTGTGCTATTACAATCTAGAGTTACCAATGCTGAAATTGAGCAATTAATCGACCATTCTTACAATTTGATTGTAAATAGTCTGAGCAAAAAGATAAGAATAGAACTTGGGCTTTAAGCAGTTAGTGTTTTAGGCTACTAATTGTTTTAAGTTGATTTGTAAGATTGAGCGAACACCTTTGAATGCCAACATTGTGTTTATTCCAGTTAATTACGCTTGACTCTTGGTATTGATGTAGTTCGTTTTTTAGCTTAATTCCCAGAGCTTTAATAATGGCTTGTGCTACAAAATATTGTGGCCCCATTTTACCATCATCTATTTTAATGGCAATGCCATAGCCCAACTTTGGTAATGCCATACAAAAAACGCCATCGGCACCTGTTTTTCCCAAAATGTGACCATTTGCCGCTTTAATAATATCGGTACAATACCTATCGCTACCGGCAACCATTAAGGGGTAACTTAGGCATGCATCAACTATTTTTTTACAGCTATTATTTCGTTTTTCTGAGTGATTGCCAGAAACTAAGTTTTTATACGCAACCGCCTGTTGGTATAAGCTTGTAGCGTAATTTGGCGCAGAACAGCCATCTTCTCCTAATACGAAATCATTTATGCTTACTTCGAACATTTGAGCACATATCTGCTTAATCAACTTTTGTAACGGGTGATTTTCAGCCAGGTAATTTTCAGTTGGCCAATTCATATGTACACAAATGGCTAAAAAACCAGCGTGTTTACCGCTACAGTTGTTATGAATATGTTCTGGTTTAGCTCCACTTTTACGTAGTTCATTTCTCGGAATTTTGCCGGTAGGTAGTTGGGGGCCGCATTTTAGCGATGTTTTAGTTAAACCAATTTTATTTAAAATAGAGTTTACAGCCTGTAAATGTTCTATTTCTGCATTATGAGAACCACAAGTTACTGCAATTTCAGCGTCACTTAGCTTAAAAGCTTTTGCAGCACCTGTTTCGATAAGCGCTATGCTTTGAAAAGGCTTTAACGCCGAGCGTGTAAAAGAGAGTTGGTTTATATCTCCAAGGCTAAATATGGTATCACCAGTTTGGTTTACAATGCAAATTGAGCCATTGTGAAAACTCTCCACAAGATTACCTCTGGTGCGCTCAACTAGTACTGGATTACCCATTTAAAACCTTAAATTTTTGTTGATAGCATTCCACCTCACTCCAAAATTGAAAATCAAATCATTTCTATCGGTTTCAAATTCATATTTATAATTTCTAAACATCATATTAAATTCAATAAAGAAATTATGTCTTAACATGTAGCTTAACTCTAAATTAACCGTATTGAT
>JBMYOR010000802.1:0-1644 GCA_049599535.1 Bacteroidia bacterium
CTACCTTAAAATTTACACCATCAATCTTTTATTTTCTTTTATTTTTTTCAATTTTCATCAATATATTGGGTTGACACACTGATCATATTTTAATTCAGTTCACTGAAAATACTCTTATAAATCAGCAAGCAATTATATCTTATTATGCCAACGGAAAACTTCTTGGTAGTTTTACTTTTCAATTAACGGCTTCAAAAAATTACCTTATTCCGATTTGGACGCAATGCAATTGGCATTTATTTGATGTAGACCAAGTTTATTTGCAAATTGAAAAACCATTAAGAAACATTTCGCTAAAAAAAGTTCAGCTATTAAATGAACACTAAAACCCAACTTTGGATTGATAAGAACCTGGTGAAACCCTTTGTTTCTACCACCAATATTTTGGTTCGTTTTGTTGGGTTTCTACTTAGACTAGATCATAACCTTGAAAAAGACTTCAGCACCATTGCGGTTTGCAAATACAAAGGCTTGGGCAGTATTGTGCAAGCTTCTGCCCTATTGCAAAGCTTAAGAGAAAGCTATCCAAATGCCAAAATTGTATTTGTAAGCACCGTTAGCAATGCGCCATTGCTCAAAAAAATAGACTGTATAGATGAGATTGTTTTATTGAATGATAAATCAGCTTCAAAACTCATTTTTAGCTATCCAGGATTCATTTTCAAATTAATTGGGCTTAGAATTGGAGTATTCATTGACCTTGAAATCTACTCTAACTTTAGCAGTTTAACCACCACCTTGAGCTTGGCCAGAAACCGATTAGGCTTTTACCTAAGAGCAAGTCATTACCGAATGGGAATTTATACGCACATGATGTACTATAACACCAGAGTGCCCATTATGCAGACTTATTTGCAAATGGTTCGCTTGCTAAAAGCCAATGCGATCATTGAGAAGCTTTATCCCTTAAAATCGAATGAATCACCAAAAGTAAAAGGCGAATACATTGTAGTTAACCCAAACGCTTCAGACCTTAGAATTGAACGTAGATGGCCTTTGGAGAATTTCAAATTGCTAATTGAAAAATTACGCATCAAATACCCTAAGCAAAAGATAGTATTGGTTGGTGCACCAAATGAAGCTGAATATGTAGCAAAGCTTCACTCCTATTTTAAAGATGACAAAATAATAAATACCGCAGGTAAAACGAGTTTTGAACAGCTAATTGCCTTAATTCAAAATGCTGAATTTGTTATAACCAATGATACAGGCCCAATGCATTTGGCGGCGGCTTGTGGAGTGAGAACAATAGCCCTTTTTGGTCCATGCTCACCCAATCAATACGGCGCTATCAATAATGTGATTCCTGTTTATCAAAACCTGTATTGCAGCCCTTGCGTGCATGAATTTGACGTTCCACCTTGCCTTGGAGATAACCAATGCATGAAACAAATTCAGGTTGAAACTGTAATAACTGCTTTAGATAAACCTACTCGAGAAAAACCAATTAAACCAGAATTTAAAGGTGGTGAAGATGCCTTAGGTTTTGTGAAACGAAAGGCTTGACAATGGCTATTAGACCTTGTATATACCGCCTTTTTGAAGCTCCAGCTTCAAAATGATTAAATATTATGGCGCTCCAGCGCCACTGATATTATACGGCACTGGAGCGCCTAAACATTGTAAAAGTTCACAAGCTGGAGC
>JBMYOR010000803.1:0-1634 GCA_049599535.1 Bacteroidia bacterium
ACAAGTGATCAGGTAATTCAATTATGGCGTAAAACTCTTTTAGTTTTATTTTGGCTTCGGTATCTGCATCTTTTGAATAGATGAAATCTTTGCCTATTTCTATCTCAATAGGGGCTTGTGCTTTTTGGCTGTATGCGCTATTTACGTATTTGGTAAAATGCCTTTTATAGGTCCATTTAAAATAAAAGGGGTAGGCCATTGCCCACGTTATAGCCATACCAAAAAATACATATGCTGCACTAGCACCTTGATTTAGGGCAATAATTCCATATGCTGCCAATGCAACAGGAAATAGTACCCAACTGCGAGTTTTTTTCTTTTTAATCCGTTTTGATATGGTAACCGTAAACAGCTGATAAGTTAAATAATCGGCTGTGGTTAATTTTATTTGGTAATTCATTTTTATGATTAATGATTCTGCGAAAGTATTCAACAATTAAAATAATGGTATTAAAATTCAAAACTGAGGCAAAACCAATTTTGGCATGTTGGCGGTAAGGGAGAATATTATCACAAAAACAAGTTGTATGAATACCTACTCATAATCAGAGCCTGATTTAGGTGATTTAGAAAAAAGTCTATTAACTACTAAAGCGTTTTGGGAATGTTGTTATAGTGGATTAATGAATCGATAGTTTGTAATAAGTGGTGGCTCTAAAATTTATCTAAACTTTAAGAATACCGCTTTAAAACAAGCTTTTAAACCGCTAAACTTTTATCATTCAATTAAACAAATACACTTTTCTATTTTGAGTGTCTGGTGTACCAATAATATTGTTGATGTAATCCTTTTCTGATTCAAGCTTGCCACGTTTTACAAAGCCTTTGCCCATAGGCATACAAGCGCTCCACGAGCCTGATTGTTTGCAATCTTCAAAATCTGTAATTTTTACAATAGTATGATCTTCAACTATTACAACGCAGTGCTTGTAAGTTTTAGCAGTTTCAAAAAGATCTTTGGCACCATTCTTTTTAAGAGAAAAGCTTGCGGCTGCTACATTTTCAGCTTCGGCTGCAAATTGGGCAATTGGATTGCCTTCTTCAATATTTTTTAATGAATTTACATTTTGCAAAAAAGCGCTTACCGTTTCAGATTCTGTGCTAGTGGAATTAGAGTTAGATGCATTATTATTTGAGCATGATGTGATAACCGCTATAATTAGAATTACATAAAGTTTTTTCAAGGTTCTGTTTTTTTTGATTTAGGCAAAATAAAGGCATCATAAAATGATGTACAATAAAAAAGCGCAACAGTTTTGGTTTACCGCTTTTTTTGTTGATGGATTGGTGACATAAATAAAAGCAAAATATGGCTTTTTGAGAAAGTATTTATACGGTTATTTTTCAGGTAGGTTGAATATTAAGGAGACATCAATTGATAAGGCAAGAAAAGCCACCATTTTTATTGGCTCGTTGATTCTGTTTATAGCTTGTTATATCCTAATATTCAAATTGTAACGAGTGATTTGTTAGGGGTAAGTCAGTAGTGTTATTGGCTGCTTTTGGGCTTGGTGTTTTTTGTAATAATTATGTTTGTGCATGAAATTAATAATAAATTGTATACATTTTATTTTTATTTGTATGTTTTTGACGTACGTATAATTTGTGTCACAAGAGTGTAATTTGAGTTTTGT
>JBMYOR010000804.1:0-1632 GCA_049599535.1 Bacteroidia bacterium
AGTTATCCAAGAGTTGTACAGGCAGCAATATGAAATGCATAAAGAGAACAAAAGAAGCATTGAACATAGAATCGTTAGTATACACCAACCACATGTAAGACCAATACTTCGTGGTAAGGATAAAGCCCGAACCGAGTTTGGAGCAAAGGTCAATGCATCAACTATAGATGGATTTACCTTTATTGACCAAATACAGTGGGAGAACTATAATGAAAGCACCTTTCTGCAAGACCAAGTAGAACAATACCAAAAACGGTTCAAATGCTTGCCCAAATACCTTTTAGCAGATAGGATATACCTAACTCGGGCAAACAGGGCTTTTATGAAGGCTTTGGGAATAATGATTACGGGCAAACCACTTGGAAGGCCACCAAAGAAATCAAATAAACCCACAAAAGCATTGAAAGAGATCCATAATCAAAGAAATCATATTGAAGGTAAGTTTGGTCAGCTAAAAAGAGCTAGGCATCTTAACATTAACAAGGCTAAGCTAGCAGTTACTTCTTTTTCATGGATTGCAGCATCCTTTTTTATTACCAACTTACTCACCTTGGCGAAAAGCCATTTTATTCTTTTTATGCTTTTAATTACCCTTATCATTACACAAGCCAAAAGACAGCTGACCGATTGGACTTCCTTACTCCGCAATTATGTTCAAGATGATAGTTTTTTAGCAATCAATATGAAGTATCGATTGCATAATGTTTAAAACCAAAATTGACTTTTTCAGCAGACCCTATTTAAACCTGAGAAGTGTAATTGCCACGATTTGAATAAAGTACAAACCCGTTTGTATTAAAACTATAATATACTCTGTATTAATATTGATAGTAGTGTAATGATTTAAAAATTAAATCATCAAATGGAAGTAATTGCTAATGCAATTTAGTATTCGCAAAAGCATTTCTGATTTTTATAAGATACAAGCTAATTGCGGTTTAAAACTGCATTTGCCGCCATTTTGCCACTTAGCATAGCTGAATTTAACGATGCGTTGCAGGTATGATCTCCGGCCAAAATAGTTTTATCATCAATCCACAATTCACTTTCAATTGGTTCATATTTTTGAGTTTCAAGATTTGGTAGGGCGTGCTTTACTGTATATCTTCTCAAAAATTCAGCGTTTTTAATTCCGCACTCTTGCTCTAGCTCTTGAACTACTTTTTTTATGAGCTCGCTTTCGTTTAAATTATGCTCTTTTACAATAGTTACAGAAAGCATAGCTCCACTTGTATTTACATTTTGTATATCACTTACAAAATGAATATTATTAATAAGCGAATTTTGATTGGCAATTAAACCTAATATTGGTTCATTTAATACAGATGTATTAGTATCAAAATATAAATTTTCGCAGCTTAGCCATTTTATACTTGCCAAATTATTGCTTGCGTTTATTACGTAATCAAAAGTGTGGGTACTACCACTTTGTAGCTTAATTAAACCACCTTTATAGCTTTCTACTTTACTTTTAAAATGAAAATCAGTTTTGTTAAGTTTTCCTTTTAGTTGTGTGGGTATGGCTTGCATTCCTTGATTAGGCACAGCAGCGTATCCTTCAGAAAACATTTTATAGGTAAATAGAAATTTGCGCGCTGATGTACTCAGTTCCGTTTCAAAAAAAATACCCGT
>JBMYOR010000805.1:0-1627 GCA_049599535.1 Bacteroidia bacterium
AGCGCCTTTAGTAGTGTAACTGATAGTGTGGTAGTACTCTTAAAACCTAATAAACTTAAAGATAGCACATATTGCTTAGGACAGGCACAGCTAAATATTAGCAAAAAGGCTTATGATATAAATTGGAGCGATGGCTCACAAGGCCAGTTTATAATTCCTGAGAATGAAGGTAGCTATTACGCAACCTACAAAATGCCCGGTGGTTGTAGCCACAGACAAGATTTTATAGTAGATTTTGATACTCTTGTTTTACCAAAGTTATCTGATACGGCCTTTTGCGATAGCGGCTCGTTAAGCTTTATTAAAACGAAAAACCATAATTACCGTTGGGATAATGGCCATTCAAGTGCGAGAAAGCATTTTCAAACTTCAGGTAGTCATCAACTTAAAGTATGGCTAAACCAATGTATTGATTCAATAGCATTTGATGTAACTGTAGAACCAACAGAATCTTTAGAATTTACAGATACTACGCTTTGCATAGGAGAAGCTTTTGTTCTTGAGCATAATCTAAGCTATCTCATAAATTATCAAAACGGACTAAAAGACGTTTACACTGATAGTACAGACATAATATTAACTTGGCAACAGCCAGTGTGTGGTGAGCAAACTGATACTTTTAAGCTCAGATATAAACCTTGTGCCTGTACGCCATATATTGCAACAGCCTTTAGCCCCAACAGCGATGGCTTAAACGATGAATTTAGACCTGTTTTAGATTGCGAAATCACTTTTTACAATTTGCGCATTTATAACCGTTGGGGGCAAGAAATTTTCAGCACACAAGAAGCATCAGAAAGCTGGCAGCCTCAAAATATTCCCTTGGGCCAGTATTATTATTTGTTAAGCTACAAAGATGCATATACCCGCAAAGAGCATTTTTGGCATGGAAGTATTTCCCTAATTAAGTGATTTTACCCTAATAGTTTTAAGCATCCTTGCAAGGCTTGATTTAATGGGAGTTTTTTAAATATTAAATCTCACGTCCAAAATCGAATGTCTGATTTTGTAATCCCATGGTTAAAACCAATGGGCTATGTTCAATCCAATCACAATTCAATATTCGACATTCCTTGTTCTTCGGTTCGATATTCTTCCCGCCTTTTAGATTTTACATTTAGGGTTTTGCGGTTTTACATTTCAAAAACTTTGAGCCTTTGTGGCTGTGATTTGTCCAAGTTCTCATGTCATTTTATTAAGTTTACCTTGAATATTGTTAAAAAATTGAAAAAGGATAAGGGTTAATCTATGCAGATTCACAACCATATATCAGATCAAGATGAGCTATTATGTCAAATAGTATCAGTTGATGGTAAATTGATATGGTCTCAAAATAGTGTGGCTGAACAAACCCAACTTAACATTGAAGACTTACCTGAAGATATGTGTAAATTTTTAATACAAACCGAAACAGAAGACCTACAAAACCTTGAAAAAGGAACCTATATAGTACAATTAACCCTTGAAAATAAGGCCTATGCCGTTTCATTTGTTAAAGAATAAATACTTAACCAACAGCAGTGCTTTAAAAGGCGCTGCTGTTGGTTCTTTTTTAATCATATTTATAGGATTGAGCTTTACATTGAG
Organism: Bacteroidia bacterium; assembly: GCA_049599535.1. Taxonomy (GTDB): domain Bacteria; phylum Bacteroidota; class Bacteroidia; order CAILMK01; family JACPUW01; genus JACPUW01. The sequence continues at coordinate 1,588 of JBMYOR010000805.1, forward strand.
CGCTCAAAATATTATCCAAAATCCGTCTTTTGAGAACTTT
>JBMYOR010000806.1:0-1625 GCA_049599535.1 Bacteroidia bacterium
GAAGGTGAGCTTCGCCGATAAAAAGCTAAATGTGAAGCCAATAAATGCTAAGAAATTTGAAGTATCAATTAGTCCAAATCCTACACCTGGCATTTTGCAAATTCAGATGAGCAAAAAGGCTGAAAGAGTATTGCTGCTTGATGCTTCGGGTCAAATGCTTAGGGAGTACAAAAGTTTTTCGAAGAGTTTCTCAGTAAATGTGGCTGAGTTTGCCGATGGCATTTACTTTATTGCTTTCGTAACTGAATCAGGAAATGTAAAAACAGAAAGGTTTGTGTTGCAGAAGTAGATTTTATGTTTATCCAAGCTATTAAAATACTGGTGCCCATTCTTCTAGAAATACTGTCCTTACAACAGCAATCAAGTTTTATTGAGAAAAAGAAACCAAAAAGTATACATCATTCGAAAATGTGTATAAGCTTGTAAAGAGACAATGTACTGACCTTTGTGTTTACAAAAAGCATTAAAAATGAGTACATCGAATCCATTTGGCAAAAACGGCTGGACACCCGATAGAATAAAAGATTTAAGTAACAAAACTTTTGTAATTACTGGAACAACTAGTGGCACCGGCTTTGAAGCTGCCCGCATTCTATTATCGAAGGGAGCACAAGTAGTAATGCTTAATCGCAATTCTAAAAAAGCAGCAGTAACTACAGCGCAATTCAAGCAACTTTTAGGAAACAACATTGATGTGATCAATGTAATTATGGACTTAGGTGATCAAGATTCAGTAAAAAAAGCCACGAGTGAAGTTTTACAAAAAGTAGATAGAATTGATGCATTGATGTGCAACGGTGCCATAGCACAAACTCCGAATAGACAAACAACTAAGGAAGGATGGGAGCTGCAAATGGGTGTAAACTACTTCGGCCACTTTACGCTGCAAGCTATACTTTTTCCATTGATTGAAAAATCGAATGGACGCATTGTAACCGTGGGCAGTATGGGCTACGCTATGGGACTTAAAACAATCAAATTTGATGATTTAAACTGGGAAAAAGATTATACACCAAACGATGCCTATAGCCAAAGTAAATTGGCGCAAATCATGTCGATGTATGAGCTAAATGATAGATTAAAAGCCGTGGGCAAATCTGATGTAAAAGCCTTTGCTTGCCACCCAGGATCTTCGAGAACTTCATTGATTGCAACCAATGGAAGTTTCATGATGAAAATAATATTTGGAATCATGAAATTAACACCACTTACACAACCTGCCGAAAATGGTGCTTACCCAGAACTGATGTGTGCCACAGAGCCAAATCTAGATGAGAATGCATTTTACGGTCCAACTGGTAGAAGCAACTGGGTAGGTCCGGTAGGCATGCACGAAATAAAATCACATGCTAAAGACAAAGCCGTAATGAAAAGGTTATGGGATTTGTCTGAAAAGGAAACTGGTGTTGAATGGAATCTTTAATTTAGGAACCTTTAAAACAAAAAAACATGGACATCTTAAAAGCTTCAACTGACTGGGCTAAATCTGAACTTATATCTACTCCATTTTTCGCCTTGGCGGGATTGGTATTCATAGCCATGAGCGTTGGTTTTTGGCAAGTAGGCAAAACCGATTTAGCCAAAGCCTACATTATACCAACTTTAATTGCAGGAGTACTACTGGT
>JBMYOR010000807.1:0-1624 GCA_049599535.1 Bacteroidia bacterium
TTCTTGGTTTTTTTATCGTAAACCGTTCCGCAAACGGTGCTAAGGGGAGGAGTCACTATTTCGAATGAGAAAATATCATCTCCTTGCCCATTTCTATTTGAACTTAAAAAACCTTCAGTAAAGGCAGAGTTATCTTTCTTGAAGGTCATTCCAAAGTCATCTCCGCCAGAGTTTACTGGTGGCAATAAGTTTTGCGGGTTTCGCCATTTATCTTTCTTTTTTACAGCCATAAAAACATCTAAAGCACCGAATCCAGGATGCCCATTTGATGAAAAATATAAAGTGTATTCGTTTAATAAATAGGGAAACATTTCATCACCGTTACTATTAATTTTAGGCCCCAAATTTTGTGGGCGAGCCCACGCACCATTTTTAAGAGTAGTGCTGTAAAGGTCGTGCCCCCCGTAACCGCTGGGCATATTGCTCGAAAAAATAATTTGATTTCCTTGTTCATTTAAGGTAGGTTGTCCAAACATGTAATCGCCCTTAATTCCAAAATCAATAACTTCTGGTTTGCTCCAATTGCCGCGCTGTTTGGTTGATATTAAAAGCACGCAGCTCGAATCAAAACCTTGCCCGCTACATTGTGTAAAAACCATAACATTGCCTGATTTATTAAAAGCAGACGAGCCTTCGTTTAAGCTTGTATTTATGGTATTGCCCATGGGTTTGGGCTTGCTTAATGTTCCGTTTTCATCAGCCGAAATAAAAACGTCGCTATAATATGTGCCTAATCTTGGATATTTTAATCCGCCCGTAGTGCCTTCTCTATCGCTGGTAAAATATAGTGTTTGGTTTATGTATATGGGGGCATACTCATTAAATTGAGTGTTAAGCTGCACAATTGGCTTTAGATTAAATCTTGAGCCATCAATATCTAATTTTATAGCTTTATTACAGATTTCAATTTTTTTGTCAGCACGATTGTCACCGGGTACTTCTTTCTGATAAATCTGTAAGGTTTCAAGCGCACCTGAATAATTATTCTGACTCATTAATAAATCGGCGTATAAGTATAAAAACTCAGGTTTATCGGGGTTTTGCTCAATTGCTTTTTTATACCAAATGGCGGCCTTAGTGTAATAATTCATTTGCCTGTAGCAATCGGCAAGTTTTAAGGTTTGCTCTCGCTTTTTTGTCTCATCTTTTTGCTTTTTAATCAGCTTGTTATACATCTGCGCCGCATCGTAATAATGGTGCTTTTCATATAATATATCTGCATTTGAATTGCTAGTAGGTAATTTACCGGTTCTGCAACCCGTAATAAAAATTAAAGTGGCAATAACAGCGACAAGGTATTTCATGACTATATTTTCAATCAAGTATTAAACTTGAGTTAGCTCGGTTTTATTTTAACAAACTTCGGTATCAGAAAGGTTAAGAATGTCGAATATCGAACAGAGATTTAAGAAATTCGATTTGACTGTGCCGTTTGAATACTCTTTACAAATATTGAAATAAGCTGATTACATTCATCTTTTAACTTGAGTAACATCTCGTAATTGTTTGAAAGCCTGCTTCTTTCAATTATTTTTAAGTAAAAAGGAAGAAATGATTCAGATCAGTAAAGCTTGACACCTCGATAATTCGTCCTCAATATTTATTTCTCGGTCTAATTTCGCTT
>JBMYOR010000808.1:0-1620 GCA_049599535.1 Bacteroidia bacterium
AAAGGCAGTACCCAAAAGAGAAGCTTCGTGCATCAGCTTCACCCACTCGCTATAATGTCATGTTGAATGAAATGAGAGATCTCAAAACTAAATCACGTTTGTGGTACAAGATTTTTCCAAAGTCGAAATGACCAAATGCGGCTCACAATTTTATTCAAACAGTCATCCTGAGAGATTAGTCTTTGTTAAAGCCCAAGAAGATTTGATGACAGATTTATTAGCTTTATAGCGTGTGCAGCGTTGCCGTTCCGAGTATAGTGCATTTTGCCTGTAACTGAGTTTGGTACCGAAGAATTGAGACTTGAAGATTGGTACGTTTACGATAAGTAAATTGTCCGCTGGGTAGCTTGTCAAGTTAGATGCTTCTTTGGGCACACATTAATTTAAAACTAAAGTATCTGTCATGAAAAAAATTCATCAAAATGCGGATGGTATAGATATCGGCTCAAAACAATTATTTGTAGCTATTGAAGGAAATAATATCAAGGTCTTTGATAGTTTCACCGAAGATATTTTCTCCATAGGTCAATACCTATTGGATAATGGTGTAACTACAGTTGCCATGGAAGCCACTGGTAGTTATTGGTTTGTGCTATATGATGTTTTAGCAGAGCATTGCAAGTTAGATGTTTGGCTAGTTGATGGGAGGCAAACCAAACAACTGCCTGGAAGAAAAACTGATGTTAAAGATTGCCAATGGATACAACAACTCCATAGCCATGGCTTACTCAATAAATGCCATGTAGCATCTGGAGCATTAAAAGAGCTGCGTAGCTATCAAAGGTTAAGAGAAGATCATATTAGGTCTGCCAGCATGCATGTCAATCATATGCAAAAAGCACTGATTCAAATGAATATAAAGCTCACTGAAGTACTTAGTCAAGTACATGGAGCAAGTGGTATGCGAATGATAAAAGCCATACTAGCAGGAGAAAGAGATAAAGAAAGGTTGCTTGCATTATGTGAAAGCAGGATAAAGAACACCAAAAGCGAGCAAGTACTTAAAGCCTTAGAAGGCCACTATACTGAAGATGGTTTGTTTATGCTCCAACAAGCCCATGATGCCTATTTCTTCTATCAAAATCAGATTCAGCAATGTGATGAAAAGCTCAACGAAGTGCTTAACGAAATCAACAAGGATAAAAACGATCAAAATCATATAAATCCATTAGCAAAAGGCAAACGAAAAATTATTAGACACAATAGACCTAATATAGAAAATCTAGGAGAGCATTTGCTTAAAATGTCAGGTGGCCGAGATGCGCAAACTCTACCAGGCATCACCGATTACACATGGCTCAAGCTCATTAGCGAAATAGGACTAGACCTAAGAAAATGGCCAACTGAAAAACACTTTACTTCATGGTTAGGCTTGGCACCAGGCCAACATCATTCTGGCAAAATGAGAAGAAATAAAAAGAAAGGAAGGCCAACCGCAGGAGAGCTATTTAAAATAGCAGCTCAAAGTGTTGTAGAGAGTAAGAAGTTAGCTCTAGGCGCTTTTGGCAAAAGACTCAGAGCCAAGAAAGGTCCAGCAAAAGCTATAAAAGCAGTCGCTAGAAAAATCGCAACGCAATATTGGTTTTTAATGGTAAAAGGCAACGATTATGTAGAGAAAGG
>JBMYOR010000809.1:0-1615 GCA_049599535.1 Bacteroidia bacterium
TATATCACCAAATGCCCATAGTTTCATGGTGTCAATTAAATGTTTGTTTTCCCAAGGTTTATTGCCCATAATTTTGAGCCCTTTAGGCAGTTGTAAACCATTTAGCAAGGTGCGTCTGCAGATATAAGGAAAGTCAAACTCTTGGCCGTTGTGCGCACATAAATAATGATAACGCTTATAAAAATGCTGGTTTAAGGTGTCGCCAAAATCTTTAAGAAGTTCTTTTTCGTCAGTTTGAGAAAATGATTTAATTCTAAGTTTTAACTCATCGTTTTGCCAAAAACAAAAGCCCGCCGATATGCAAACTATTTTACCAAATTCGGCATAAATGCCCGCTCGTTGATACATGTTATCGTCGCTATCAGTTGGGTGATATTTAGAGATTACTTTTGCTTTTTTAAGCCATAGTGCTTGCCAATCTTGTTCTAAATGTTCAAAATTTGATTGTTGAGGAACAGTTTCAATATCTAAAAATAAAACACGCGTTAAATCAATTTTACTTTCCATTAGCCGCCTAACAATTGGTTTAGGCCATCTAATGTAATGTTATTGAATTGAATTTTAAAACGTTGCTCAAAGCATTTATATAAAACAGGGATTACATCATCAATACTAACCTTTTTGCCTAGTTCTTTTGAAATTGATGTTACCCCTTTATCATCAATCCCGCAGGGTACAATATGGTTGTAGTAATTTAGGTTGGTATCTACATTTAGCGCAAAGCCATGAATAGAAACCCACCTGCTCATTTTAACACCAATGGCGCAAATCTTACGGTCTTCAGCTTCTGATGCCCCTTTAATCCAAACCCCAGTTAAGCCATCAATGCGTTGTGCCTTTATACCAAACTCTAAAAGACAATCAATTATAGCATCTTCCATAGTTTCAATAAACCATGATGCACTTGGCCTAAATATTTCAAGGTCAAAAATGGGGTAGCCGGTAATTTGTCCTGGGCCATGGTATGTAATGTCGCCACCACGGTTTATATGCCAATAATCAATTTTTTTAGCCTTTAGTTGTTCTTTAGTTAATAAAAGGTTTACTAGTTTACCTGATTTGCCTAAGGTGTAAACGGGATTGTGTTCGCAAAGCATAAGAGTGCTTATAGTGGGCTTAGGTTTTTCTTTGCCTTTATTCTCTTTTTTTATGGCAAGGTTGTGGGCAAGAATTTGCTCTTGCAAATCCCAAGTGGGTTTGTATATGGCTTTTTTGAGAATGATTAAAGGTAACTTTTGCATATTACAAAGATTAAATTCAACAAAACAACAAAGGCTTTTAAGTAGAAATACTTATAAATTAAGTAAATGCACCATTGTGTGATTTAAATGAGAATTAGTGCTTTGCTCAGCACTAAGTGCTAGTTTAAATGATTTATAAAATGTACCCAATAAAATGTACACATTAGGCTTCTCGCTTTTTTTACCTTTAGGATTTTTGCATTATGGTAATAAGTGCCTTTTAAAGAGTAAAATCTTTTCAGTTGGTGGTGGTTTTTATCAAATAGCAACAGAGATATCAAATGAATTAGATGCCAATGAATTTAAAGTCATTACATCTTTTATTGATGAAGATGTTGAAATCACACCTTCATCCAACGCTACCAGATATCCCT
>JBMYOR010000810.1:0-1612 GCA_049599535.1 Bacteroidia bacterium
GATTTTAGACTATTTATAACTTCACAATCATCATTGTTTAAATGATTGCAATTATTGTATTTACATTTTTTTGAAGCTTCAAAAATTTCTGGGAAACCAGATAAAATTTCATCTTTGCTTAAATATGAAATTTCAATTAATAATAACGAAAAATGTAATCTTAAAAACTTGATTGAAGATTATATAAAAAATTTTGAACACCATACCTAACAAATAATTGAATAAGAACTACCGCCAACAATGTATTAGAAATCATAGCCGGCAATTGGCAGGCTACACTTCTTGTACTATACAGTTAGCGGCTATTCGCAATCATAAGCAATCATAAATAAAATATGGAAACAGTTTTAGTAATAAATGGAGAAAAATACTGGCAAGAATTCTTACCTGAATACAAATTAGAACAAAAGAAAATTCAGTCGACAGAATGGTTGTTAAAAGAAAATCAATTATTTGTAATTGACCAAAATGGAGTATGCAAGCCTGATATTATTTTTTGGCGAGTTGGTGCTATTAAACCAAGCCCAAAACATAAAACAGCGCTTGATATTATTGCTTTATCAGGAGTTCGGTGTATAAATTCAGCCAGTGTTCTAAAAATAGGATATGACAGATTAACAATGCTGAATTCAATGATAGAATGCAAGCTTCCTGTAATTCCTTTTAATGTAGCAACTTCAACAACCCAACTCAAGAACATCGAAATTGCATTTCCATTTGTTGTTAAAGCCGGAAATTATCATGGTGGATTTGGAAAGGTTTTAGTGGATAATGAAGAAAAATGGCAAGATATAAAAGACTTACTTTTTATTTCAGACACCTATGTTACCATTGAGCCCTATATCAATTATCACAAAGACATCCGCTACTTAGCAATTAATGATAAAATTTGGGCAATGGCTAGAAAAGGTAAGTTTTGGAAAGCCAACGTTGAAACTACCGACTTTGTATTAATTGACAAAAGAGATGATTTAGTGGCGCAAACAAAAAGATTACAAAGACATTTAAATGCTGAAATTGTTGCAATAGACATTTTAGAAGAAAAGAATGGGAATCGATATTTTGTTGAATACAATGATATTCCAGGATTTTCAGGATTTCCTGACGAAGTAAAAACAGAAGTTGCAAATTGCGTAAGGAATAAAAACAGCCGCAGCAAAAGTTAGCTTTCATTATAATATGAAGAAAGAAATTGGATTAGATATATCAGAATTTGTTGGATTACAAATAAAAGATGTTCAATCTATACGCTTTAAATTTAATAAATCAATACCCCATTCATACCTATTAAATACAAACATTTGAAATACTAAATCCAAGAATATGATACTTATCGCCATTCTAATTCCGCCACTTTCATTTTTATTACGGGGCAAAATATTCGCTTTTATTGTTTCATCAATCTTATACGTTTTCGGCTTTTTTATATACGTGTTTTTTGGGGCAGGTTTTATGCTTCATGTTGGCCTTGCAGTTTGGGCCGTTATTTCTAGAGTTAATGCAAAAAATGATAAAAAAATGAAAGACATGGAACGCAGAATTATAGCAAACCAAAATTCAAGAGACAATTGATTTTAGATGTATATAGAGTGCATAGGCAGGCTAAATTTTA
>JBMYOR010000811.1:0-1611 GCA_049599535.1 Bacteroidia bacterium
CTGAAGTCTCCGCTGGCCCAGATAAATACATTGCTTATGGTACACCAAGCTCACCCGATCCTGAATTGGAAGGTAGCGTCGGCGGTACAGCCACAAGTTATGTATGGTCACCATCAAGCGGTTTAAGTTCTACAAGTGTTTTAGACCCAACTGCCACACCAAGCGGCAGCACCACATATATTTTAAGCGCAACAGATGCCGATGGTTGTACCAATTACGATTCGGTTTTGGTATATGTGAATACGGTTGCCAATGCAGGTAGAGACACCGCCATTTGCTACTCAGATTCAATTCAAGTAGGAGTTGCAGCGGTTACGGGCTACATCTACCAATGGACACCGAGTAATTTAGTGAGCAATACCAATATTGCACAGCCTTATGCTTATCCAAAAGCTTTTGGAACAACTTACTTAAAACTTCAAGTTTTTTCAAGTGGCAACGTGGTGGGCATTGATGACGTGGTGATTTATAAAGACACATTAGACTCGATCACATTTGACATTAATCCAGCTGCAATGTTTTTTGATGCATCTTTCGGGGTATATCATACACCAGTTTCGGCAAACGACATTAGCTGGGATTTTGACGATGGAACAGGAAGTTACACTTCGATGGGTACAAACTTCACCTACAGTTTTCCGAATACACCAAGTGCAATTTATGATGTATGTGCATCATTTACCAACGCTTGTGGTACTCAAGCAAGTTGTAAAGATTGTGAGTTTGATATGATGGGCAATGTAATTCCGCAGCCACCAAAGCCTAATGCTATTGATGAACCCAAAATTGAAAACAAGATTTCAGTTTGGCCAAATCCATTTACTGACATTACCGTTTTAGAATACAGTTTGACAGAAAATAATAATGCGCAAATTGAAATCATTGATCTAAACGGAAAAGTGATTAAAACCATTAGAATCAACGATAAATCGGGTAAAGTTGAGCTCAATTTGAGCCAACAAGCCGAAGGTGTTTATCAATACCGTTTCATAAACGGAAACGAAGAAATTGAAAACGGAAAATTGGTTCTAGTAAAATAGACTTCTAAACAAAAGCCCTGATGGAAACATTGGGGCTTTTATCATTCAATTCAGCATGTAAAAAGTAGGAAATTTGGGAAAGCAAAAATTACCGCTTGCAAGTGGGCACCTTTGTAGGTTTTAGGTGGAAACAAAATCCTTCAATAAAATGAACATTCGTCTCCAAATGACGAAAAAATGCCGACCCGCCAACACAGGTTATATATCTTTTGAGCTTCTTTTATTGGTTCGGAATGTTGAAATTGTGGTTCTTTTTTCCATGGTTTTATGGGGAATAAGCTGCCCGACATCGCTTAATATCAATTTCTCAAATTAATTGATGTTGGTTTTAATTTGACTACTTTAATCTTAAAACACAAATGCCTATCGCTAAGCCAATATTAAAAGCCTTTTTACCTCCATAATACGGTATGCTACAACCCATAAGCCTTTTAAAAACAGGCTATTGAATCTCAGCTTTTGTTTAAAATAAAAGGGGTATTGGGAGTTGTACCATTAAATCAAAAATTAATTTTTCGCTTATTTTATCCTTAGTGCGAGAGATTGAAATTGATCGTTACTGATCAGAAGC
>JBMYOR010000812.1:0-1606 GCA_049599535.1 Bacteroidia bacterium
ACTTTAAGTCTGCAAAGTATTTGTCGTAATTCTCAGGATCGTCAGAATGTCCAAACGTAACTCCTTTTACGTAATAGGGTTCATTATTAAAAATAATCTGCCACCCGTCATCTTTTCTCTTGATTTCTGATGTTGAATTATGAGCACTTGCTTTTACAAAAGAGCTGCAAAGCATAATCAATAACAGAAAACGAAAAGGATATGGAGTGTTCAAAGCTTATTTAATTAATAATTTATGGTACTCTTCCTTACTTTTTGATTTAATAAAAAGAGAGTAGGTACCACTTGGTAGTTTTATGTTTTGTATTTCAATTGAGTTTTGATTACCTCTAAATCTTTTAGAATAAACCATTTTGCCATTAGTAGCATAAAGTTCAATGGTTACATCTTTCAAGTTTTCATTTAGCTCTATTGTAAGGTTACCATTATTAATGGGGTTTGGGTATACAATTGATTTGTTTTTGTTTACCTCTCTAACAGAACTCGAGTATTCATTTTTATCATCGGTAATGGCTATCCAATTGATATTATAGCTATTGCCAGTTGACTTGATAATTATAGTTTGTAAACCGGTTTCAAGTTCAAAACCATCAGAAACCCGTGTTTCCCAATTTTGCCAACCACCAGTTGCCGATGCGCTTATGGTAGTAAGTTCAACGTTATTATCATTATTTAGCGCAAATGAAATCTGATTGTTTAAAGCAGCAACTCTTGCCGCTAAATAATAAGTGCCTGCCTTTTTTACGTCAATATAATAAGCTAAGTAGTCTTCTTCGTCAATATAGGCCATGTTTAAACCACCACCATTATCGGTGCAGTTTTCGGTTTCCATACCTTGCATAAAGTCAAAGTCTTCGGCTTCTATTTTTGCTGGTATTACAACCCCAGTAATCTCTTGTGTGGTTACTGATGTGCTCACTTTTTCAGATAAATTGTGCCCAAAATCCTTTGCCCTAATGCTAAAAGTGTATTCGGTTTTTGGATCCAGAAACTGAACCAAGTAAGAGTTTCGAGCAACAGAGTCAATCAAAACATCATCTTGATAAACAAAGTAGCTTTCTACATATTTGTTGTCAGTAGACTGATCCCAATTTAATTGTACGTCAATACCATTGGCCGTTGCTCTTAGGTTGGCCGGGGTGCTTGGAGCAATAGAGTCGTTTTTGCCAAAACCAAGGTCATAAACGCGCACGTAGTCTACAATCATTTGCTGGGGCCAAACGCCATTGTAGTCAATGTTTCCGCCTAATCCACCGCCAATAGCTATGTTTAATTTTAAATAATGCGGAATATCAAATGGCCACTCTTCAAAAGTTTTATTCTCATTTTCAAAGGTGAAAACGAGCTCTTCATCAAAGTACCAGTCTAATCTATCAGGGTACCATTCTAATACGTAAGTATGATAGGTATTTACTACATCGTCAAAATCTTTTCCGCCACCTTTTTGAGTACCAATTGAGTGGTTGTAAGCGCCTGTGTGTATGGTGCCAAACACATGATTAAGGTTATTGCCAGTGTGTTCCATTATGTCTATCTCGCCACATAATGGCCAAGTACCGTAAGACCATTCTCTGGGCAAAGTCCAAATTGCAGGCCATGTACCACC
>JBMYOR010000813.1:0-1606 GCA_049599535.1 Bacteroidia bacterium
GATATTATTTATCATGATGATAAAAAAGCAATTGAAAGTGCAAAAGATGTTTATGGATATCTTGCTGAAAAAAGAGAAGAAAAAATGAATACAAAAAAACTTTATCGCCCAGTCGGTTATAAAGAATACACCTTGATAAAGGCAAGCGGATTTAAAGCTTTTCCGCCCAGGCTTGAGTGGCAGCCCATCTTCTACCCTGTTCTCAATTTTGACTATGCTGCCGAAATTGCAGAAAAATGGAATACTAAAGATGAGTTTTCTGAGTATGTAGGAATTGTTACTTCCTTCAATATTCCTTACAATTACTTCAATCAATTTAAAGTTAAGAATGTAGGTGGCTCAAAGCACGAAGAACTTTGGGTATTATCAGAAAAATTGACTGAGTTCAATGATCAAATCATTGGCTCAATTGAGATTGAGAAAGCATATTACGGAGAGCAGTTTAAAAACAAAACAATTACCACATTTTAATAATCGACCCCAGCCCTGCCATTTTCAAGAGAACTAAGAAATACAGTGACATTTCATGTCACTGGCGTAAATTTTTCTTTGGAAGAGGGAAAATGTCGAGCGAAGCAAGACAAAAGGGTCTAAACAAAAAAACAATGACAAAAAATAGAAACAACAATAAACAAATAGCCGAAAACACCATAGAAATACTAAAAACAGGTTTTTATGAAGTAAATGACAAAACAATAGATATTACAGAAATGCAGCAAAACGCTGTATCAAACTCAATACTTTTAAAACCCGAATGGCAACCCAAAGTTGATTTTGAGAAACGATTCGAAACCGAGTATTCAGTGGTTAATTGCACAAGTTTACAAGCTTGTGAACAGGTAAAAGATGAAAATGCCATGTGCCTGAATTTCGCATCTGCTAAAAACCCAGGTGGTGGTTTTTTGGGTGGTAGTCAAGCCCAAGAAGAAAGCTTAGCACGATCAAGCGGATTGTATTACACGCTTACAAAACATCAAGAGTATTATCAGTCAAACCGAGAAAACCGAATCTTCTTGTACCTTGATTACATGATATATTCGCCTAAAGTGCCCGTAATCAAAAACGACCAAGGAGACCTTTTTGAGCAGCCTTATACCCTATCTTTCATCACCGCCCCTGCCGTAAATGCAGGAGTATTGCTTCAGCGTCAGCCACATTTAGCGCCTGAAATTGAACCAACCATGAAACGCCGAATAGAGCGCGTATTAACGCTAGCTGCTGAAAAAGGTCACCAAACCTTGGTGCTAGGTGCTTGGGGTTGTGGCGTTTTCAGAAATGATCCTAAAATGATAGCCAGATTGTTTGCCGAAGCGCTTTTAGATAAGGGTGCATTTGCCGGAGTATTTAAAAAAGTAGTATTTGCCGTGCTTGATCGTAAAGAACCAAAACCAAGATTTGAAGCATTTTCTCAAGCGTTTTCATCAAATTAATATTGACTAAACACCACTTGTCATTTCGACCTTTGGGAGAAATCTTATAAAGCAAGCATAACCGTAACTTAAGATTTCTCGCGGGCTCGAAATGACAAAAAGAAAAGAAAATGAACCAAGAAGAAAATAAAATAACTGCCGAACAATTCACCTTTTTTTGGAGAACTGAAAGCCCT
>JBMYOR010000814.1:0-1601 GCA_049599535.1 Bacteroidia bacterium
TTTTTAATGGAAACAGATCGAACTCTAAAGCTATAATAAATGCGGCCAAAGCAATAATCGGCACAGCAATATACTGCTTTTCATTGCTTGATGAAAAATCAACTAATTTCACTTTTTCATCATCAGTTAATAATTCGTTAGCTTTTTTCACCATGTGTTTGGCACCTAAAATACTACCTAAAAATGCACAAAAACCAATAAAAAACTCTACTTGCAAACCAACTACTCTTTAAAAAACTTCACATCTTTACCATCAAATTTCACCTTGCCTTTTTGTAGTAAATCAATTGAATCCATCAGTTTTACTTCAAACACTGATTCTCCTTTTTTGATTTTGATTCGGCCAATAGGGCTTTTTTTAGTACCCATTGCTTTATTAATTATAGCAATTACTTGGGCCGGAGAAACACTATGATTAGAACCACGGTCAATTTTCATTTCTTCCCAACCTTTGCTACTTCTATCACCACCACGGTCTCTATCTCTGTCTCTATTACGATCGCGATTTCTTCCTTTATCATTTCTACCACCACGGCTATTTCTATCAGCTCGTTGCTCTTTTTTAGGAGGCTCAATATTTAAATCAGGGGCGTTTCGGTAATCGTTCAACAAATGCTGAAACTCATAAGCCACCATTTTTCTAATAAGTTCTTCTTTATCAAGATGACCTAATTTTTCAATGGCGCTAGGAATAAATTCACCTACTGTTTTTTCATTTACTTCAAGCGTACTGATTTTGTCAAAATAATGATGCAATTGATTTTGGCATATATCCCAACCATTAGGAATTTGCTGTTTTTCAAATTTCTTTTGAATAATTCGTTCAATTTCATGTAGCCTTCCAAATTCCCTTGAATGAATAATTGCTATTGAAATTCCCTTATTACCCGCTCTACCAGTTCTACCGCTACGGTGGGTATAATTTTCGGTATCATCTGGCAAATTGTAGTTGATTACATGAGTAAGATTATCAACGTCAATACCGCGCGCAGCAACATCGGTAGCTACTAGTAATTGCAAGGTTTTACGCCTAAACCTATCCATTACGGTATCTCGCTGGGCTTGACTCAAATCGCCATGCAGTGCATCGGCGTTATAACCGTGATTAGCCAATTTTTCAGCAACATCTTTAGTTTCCGCTCTTGTTCGGCAAAAAATCATACCGTAAACATCAGGATGAGCATCAACTATTCTTCTAATCGCTTCGTATCTATTTCTTGAAGATGTTAAGTAATAATGATGCTCAACATTGGCGGTGCTTTCATTTTTCTTACCAATTGTAACTTCAAGTGGGTTATACAAATAATTTTTTGCTATTGAGGCTACATCCCGCGGCATGGTAGCCGAAAACATAAGGGTTCTTCTTTCTTCAGGAGTAGCTTGTAAAATGGTTTCAATATCGTCTTTAAAACCCATATTAAGCATCTCATCGGCTTCGTCTAAAATACAGTAATTGATTTGCTGAATGTGCACTAATTTACGGCGGATCATATCTTTTAGCCTACCTGGAGTTGCTACTACAATATGGGCTCCACGTTTAATTTTTTTAGCTTGCTCATTAATGTTGGCTCCTCCATAAACGGCCACCACACCAATTCCTT
>JBMYOR010000815.1:0-1600 GCA_049599535.1 Bacteroidia bacterium
GGTACCGAGGTCATTAGATTATAGTCTACCCAGATTCCACCCATGGTGTAATGTACCGCGGGGTAAATCATCATTGGGGTTTCATAAGGATTTTGATCTACAATTTTTTCGTACATCTGAAATAGGTTTCCGTATTTGGCTTTGACTACTTCTCTACCCAATTTTAACACCAAATTCTTATCGTTTTCATCAAGCCCTTTTATGTGGGCTTGTTCTTTTCCGTAGCGTTCAAAAGCCGATGCAAAATCAAGGTAAACGGCTTCTCCTGTGGCATTTACACCGTAGCCAGCATCGCAGCGCTCTTTAGCCGCTCTTGATGCCACGTCTCTAGGCACTAAATTACCAAAAGCAGGATACCTTCTCTCTAGGTAATAATCTCGGTTTTCTTCAGGTATTTCGGTTGGTTTTAATTTGCCTGATCGTATGGCTTTTACATCTTCCATATTTTTAGGCACCCAAATTCTACCATCGTTTCTCAACGACTCTGACATTAGAGTAAGTTTTGATTGATGATCGCCCGAAACTGGAATACAAGTGGGGTGAATCTGCGTATAACATGGATTGGCAAAAAAGGCTCCTTTTTTGTGAATTTTCCAAGCGGCTGAAACATTGCTACCCATGGCGTTGGTTGATAGGTAAAATACGTTTCCGTAACCACCTGATGCCACCACTACTGCATGTGCCGAGTGGCGTTCAATTTCGCCTGTTACCAAGTTTCTAGCAATAATTCCACGCGCTTTGCCATCCACTAAAACTACATCCATCATTTCATGGCGGTTGTACATTTTAATTTTTCCACGGGCAATTTGCCTGTTCATGGCCGAGTAGCAGCCAAGGAGCAATTGCTGCCCCGTTTGGCCTTTGGCATAAAAGGTTCGTGAAACCAATACACCACCAAATGAGCGGTTATCTAAAAGGCCACCATAATCTCTTGCAAATGGCACACCTTGCGCAACACATTGGTCAATTATATTGGCCGACACCTCAGCCAATCGGTACACATTTTCTTCTCTTGATCGGTAATCGCCACCTTTTACGGTATCATAAAAAAGTCGGTAAGTAGAATCGCCATCTCCTTGGTAATTCTTTGCGGCGTTAATTCCACCCTGAGCAGCAATTGAGTGCGCCCTACGCGGAGAATCTTGGTAGCAAAAGGCTTTTACATTATAGCCCAGCTCAGCTAAAGTGGCAGCAGCACTACCCCCTGCTAAACCAGTACCTACAACAATTACATCAATTAACCTTTTGTTGGCCGGATTTACCAAGTTGATGTTGTTCTTATGATTGGTCCATTTATCCTTTATTGGACCTTCGGGAATTCTTGAATTTAATACAGTCATAATAATCTTGGTTTAGTGCTGATTAAGATGGTGAAAAATTGCGATGAAAATAAAACCAAGCGGAATGGCTATTGCGTATACTTTACCAATTTTTTGAATGAGCGGAAAGTACTTAGGATGCCTTGCTCCCATAGATTGAAAAGCCGATTGAAAACCATGCAATAGGTGTAGTATTAGAAATACAAACGCCAATACGTAAAGGCCTACCCTTACTGGGCTTTCAAACTTGTGCACTAACTCTTCGTAATAACGAAAATCAC
>JBMYOR010000816.1:0-1600 GCA_049599535.1 Bacteroidia bacterium
GTAATTTTGAAAATTTTAAAAGACTCGAAATAGTTGATAAACAGAAACTAAAAGTAGTGCTGAGTGAGCGCTTGGTGCAAGATTTATATTTACTTACCGAGTATCCTATTTTGCAGCAAAGTGTTTATGATTCGCTGGACTTATGTGCTAATTTTACGTTTGAGCAACTGTATTTGCATTATGATAGTGTAAAAACGCAAGAGCTTGAAACTTGGTGCACTAAAATGAACGGAAATTATTTTTCTACTAAAATTGAAAACATAAAAGGAGCTGGGCCTTATAAATTAAAAATATGGGAAAACGATAGGCTTGTTTTTGAAAGAAAAAGTGACCACTGGACCCAATCGCTAAGCCAATGGCTCAATCATAGCCACGCCCAAGAAATTGTGTTTAGATTAAACAATGATTATAACTCAAAGGTGCTTGAATTAAAAAATCAATTGGTTGATGTAAGTATTGATTTTTCGAGTAAGGAACTTGCAGAGCTAATGACCGATACTGGTATTACCAATTATTATAATATACATGCTGAGCCAGCTTACTCAACAACGTTAATGGCCTTAAATTTAAAGCCTGAGCTTACCAATCGTAGTCCAATATTTACTAATAAAAAAGTAAGAGAAGCTTTTGCCAACAGCTTACCCGTGCAAGATGTAATTGATAAACACTCAAACGGAAATGCAGTGCGAATAGCCAGTTTTGTTTCAATTAATAAAGCTGAATATAATAGTGAGCTGAGTCCGTATGCTTATGATATTGAAAGAGCTAAAGCCCTTTTAAAACAAGCCGGTTGGATAGATACCGATAGCGATGGTGTTTTGGATAAATTAATTGATGGTAAAAAAGTAGATTTAGAAGTTACCATTGTTTTTCCGCCAAGCCCTTTGGTTAAAACAATTATTACCATGTTAAAAGAAGGTATTGAGAAGGCCGGTTTTAGAGTTGTTTTTGAAAATGGACAAAATTGGAGAAATATATTATTCAATACCATGGAGTTTGATGCAGCATTTTTTGCAATTACAAATAGCCCTGGTCCTAATTATGCCTATTCGCTAGTGCTAACCGATGCCTTCAGAAATGGAATGAATCTTTCGGGTTATTCAAACCCAAAAGTTGATAGCATTATAACTTTAGCAGATCAAACTTTTAATAAAGCCAAAAGAGATAAATTCATTCTTGAGTTGCAAAAAATACTTTATCAAGATATTCCTTATATATACATTACAACGGGTAAAAAAGCAGTGGTAGTAAAAAAAGGATTCGAAAATGTGAAAACCAACGGGGCGCACCCTATGATTTTGCTCAATACCCTAAAGTTTAAAACCAACGGCGCTGAATAGTAAATTTAAATACTTTTTAAAGCGGTTGGCACAGGCCATTGCCTTAACGTTTTTGTTAAGCATCATTATATTTTCAATATCAGTAAATAGTCCTATTGATCCGGTAGAGTATAAGTATTCAAATTCGGCAGAATATTTATCATTAAATAATAAAATATGGTTTGATTTATTTAATGTATCAGTTGATCCAATTATTAATCACTGTAGGTATATATTAAATGATAAAAAATTGCAAATAAAATATTTAGTATTGGTTGGTG
>JBMYOR010000817.1:0-1599 GCA_049599535.1 Bacteroidia bacterium
GGCTAAAAGGAAGACCTGTCTGGTTTTTTATTACCTATCATTCTTCCTAATCAATTTTATTAAGGTGTTAAAGTCTTTGGGGTAGGGGGCGTTAATTTTTAACGCTTTACCAGATGGTGTAGTAAACTCAAGTTGGTGGGCATGTAGGGCAAATCGTTTAATCATGGGGTTTTCTTCCCTGCGGCTTGAGTTCTTGTATCGTGGCAATATTTCGCTCAAGTACGGAATTTTGCCACCATATATTTCATCAGCAACAATAGGATGATCTAGGTATTGCAGGTGAACCCTAATTTGATGAAAACGGCCAGTTACAGGTTTACACTCAACTAAACTAAAATGTTTGAAGCTCTCGAGCGTATTAAAAATAGTTTCAGCTGGTTTGCCATTGTGCGCAACAATACCTGTATTATTTACTTTTTTTACCAAGGCCATTTTAACGCTTTCATTCTCAAAAGCGCTAGGCTTATGCACTACAGCATGGTAGGTTTTATGTATTAGGCGTTTTTCAAAACCTATTGAAATGGCTCGGTAAGCATCGTCGTTTTTTGAAACAATCATACAGCCCGATGTAAACTTATCTAACCTATGGCAAAGTCTTGCGTTTGGGTTAAATGATTTCATTACATCAAAAAGTGATGTGGTTTTTGCTGTATGTTCAGCTAAGCTGCTAATGCCCCATGGTTTATTGATAATGTATATATCATCATCTTCAAAAACAATTAAGGATTTAAAATTATAGTGCAATGCTTAAAGGTTTTTCTTTAAATAATCTTCAACATCATTTACGGTAAAAAACTTACCTGTAATGTTGCCTTTATCATCAATCATATATGACATAGGAAAATCATGTGCAATGTAGTAGTCAAATGCGGTTGATTTTTGCCCCAACAAATCGCTCACAACAGGCCAAGGAGCTTTAGTTTCATCTAAGTATAATTGTAAATTTTCTTCCATTTCGTCAACAGCTACATTGTATACTTCAAAGCCTTTTGAGCTGTATTGGTGGTAAATCGGTGCCAGCTCAACGGCGTAGTTTTTACACGGTTCGCTAAAAGCGAATGAAAAAAGTACTAAAACATGTTTTCCTTTATTATCGCTCAAGCGGTAATTGGTGCCATTAATATCGGGCATTACCAATTCAGGTGCTTCTTTGCCAACCGCCATTGCTTTAAAATCTACTAGTTTAATTCCCATATTTTTAACATACGATGAGTACGGGAATTTTTCTAACAATTCGAGGTACAATTCTTCTAAAAACGCGGTGTGTTTAAGGTAATCGAGTCTATTGGCAGCCTCAGCAGCAAAAGGTGAGTTTCTGTTATTATTTACAAAGTTTTTAATGGCCGATGCTCTTTCTTTTTCGGTTTGCGAATTGTAATAAGGCATTGAGTCTAATAACCTTTTTACTTTCCAAGCTTGTTTCTTTTTGGTGTATCGTTCTTCTCGTTTTCTAATTTTATCGGCGCGGGCATTAAACTCTTCAAGTATTAAATAAAAGAATTCAAACTGTTGAAAATCAATTAAATGGATTTAATGTAGTAAAAAAAGGAAGTAAATTAAATGAAGATGAAGCAATGAAATCAGGAGAATTTGGTATTT
>JBMYOR010000818.1:0-1596 GCA_049599535.1 Bacteroidia bacterium
TACTCTTTACTCACCAAAATGCAGGCCTTTGGGCTCGATGCTCATTTTACAGTTGAACAAAAGGGCCGTAACCTTGAAAACTGCTTTGTAAGCTTTAATGGTACCGCCGGTATTTGGCGTAAATCGTGCATAGCCGATGCGGGTGGATGGCATAGCGATACTTTAACCGAAGACCTCGATTTATCGTTTAGAGCTCAAATAAAAGGTTGGAGCTTTATTTATCTCGAAAATGTTGAATCGCCAGCTGAATTACCCGTAACTATAGGTGCCTATAAATCTCAGCAATACCGTTGGAACAAAGGAGCCGCTGAAACACACTTAAAACTTTGGAAACCTGTAATTAAAAGCACAATTCCTTTTAAAATTAAAGCGCATGCTATTTTGCAATTATTAAAAGGTTTTGGCTTTGTTTCGAGTTTGCTATTAACCCTAATGAGTGTACCCGTATTATATTTTAAAACAGCCGGAACTGGTACACTAATTACTATGCAAGTACTATCATTTACCTTGATTTGTATTGTAGCGTTAGTTATGTTCTATTTTACATCAACCGTATATTCTACCCAACACCGAAAAGTTGGATTAAAGCATTTTGCTTTACAATTCCCATCTTTTATGGCGCTTTCGATGGGCACTACTTTGCACAATGCTTTGGCTGTAATTGAGGGTTATTTAGGCATTAAAACACCATTTATTAGAACCCCAAAATTTAACTCAGCCAATAATGGCAAACCACAAATTGAATCATTTAAAGGCAACATTACCTGGCTCACCTTTTTTGAAGGAGCCTTTTTTATATATTTTGCATTTGGTGTAAGTATGTCGTTTAGCTTAAACGATTACACTTTTATGCCTTTTCATTTATTGCTATGCTTTGGTTATGGTTACTTCTTTTTTTACTCTTTTGCTCAACGTTTTCAATGGGTAAAGTAGGTTGGCCTTAAAACATAAAATATTACATGGCGTATCTTTTTTAGCTTATTGTGTAGCGCTATTTACCATCCATAATTTAATTGATCCGCATAATACAATACAGCTCATAAGCTCATATATTTTTGCTTTTGTACCATTAATATTATTTTTTAAAAACAGTAGCGGCCTTAAAGCTTGGCACCTTTTAACAATAGGCTTAGTTTTAAGGTTTTTAGTTTTTGCCCCCCCTTCACTATCTGACGATTATTACCGCTATTATTGGGATGGTTTACTTGTTATTAATAATGTAAACCCATATTCAATACTACCAAAGCAAGTTAACCTAGCTTTTGAGCCTATGGTGGCATTTAATGACACTTTATATAATGCATTAAATTCGCCTGAATACTACTCGGTATACCCTCCGTTTTTACAACTCATTTTTGCATTTGCGGCCTATGTGGGTGGTAGCCTTTTAGGCTTTGTAATAATGTATAAATCTATTTCAATCGCTTTTGAAATAGCCATATTTTATTTACTAAAACAGCTATTAAAGCAACAAAAATTACCCCTAAAAAACTTAATACTTTACTGGCTTAACCCATTAATTATAATTGAACTTACAGGCAATATGCATAGCGAAATATTTATGCTCTTGTTTACCCTGTGGGCTTTTTATTTATT
>JBMYOR010000819.1:0-1596 GCA_049599535.1 Bacteroidia bacterium
TGGTCATTAATACCTTTAATGGCGTTTATGGCCATAAAACATTTTATTGATGGCCTTGAATGGACCCTACCAGGAATGATAGCAAGCATCGCGGCTAATTTGATAAATATATTACTTAATTACCTGCTCATTTTTGGTAAGCTTGGTTTTCCGGCAATGGGGCTTTTAGGTGCGGGTGTGGCCACTTTAATTTCAAGAATATTAATGGCCTTAATAGTTTTAATTATTTTGTATAAGCACAAAAAGCTGCATTTTTTTAAAACAGCACTCATTAATTTTAAATTGTCAATCACCAAGGCCACCGAGATTTTAAAACTTGGTATACCCATAGCCACACAATATTTTCTTGAAGGTGGCGCGTTTATTTTAGGTGCTATAATGATTGGGTGGTTAGGCGCTGTACCGTTGGCAGGTCATCAAATTGCCATTTCATTAGCATCATTCACCTATATGTTCGCCACCGGATTTAGCGCTGCTGCCAATATTAGAGTTAGCAATTTAGTGGGTGCCAAAAAACTAAATGAACTTGCTGTAGTAAGTAAATCATTGTTTTATATGGTGATTTTTATTGAAGCCATTTTTGCCATAATTATGATTGGTATGCACAGCACTTTAGCCAATTGGTTTGTAAAAGATATTGAAGTAGCTCAAATAGCATCATCATTATTGATAATCGCAGCATTTTTTCAATTAACTGATGGAGTTCAGGTTTTAGCAATGGGTGCATTAAGGGGCTTATCTGATGTAAAAAGGCCCACAAGTATTGCCTTATTATCTTACTGGGTTATTTCTCTTCCAATAGGTTATTACTTAATGACTGTGGCTGATTATGGCGCATCAGGCATTTGGTATGGCTTTTTAATTGGACTTTCTACTGCAGCAGTGCTCTTAACTATTAGATACTTTCTACTCGAAAAAAAACAACTTAGTATCATTAAATCAACTGAAATTAATCATGAGGTTTAAAATTTTTACACTCGTTTTATTTAGCGTTGGCTTATACGCTTGTGGCTCAAAAAATGGCGCTCAAAACACCAATAATCAACCCAAACGACTTATTAAATTAGTGAGCCCATCAAACAACTCAACTGTTATAAAAGGCAACTCCATAAAAGTTGAATTAAATATTAAACCCAATGCCAACTTAAAAATAGATTCAGTGATTTGGACCTTAGGAAAAACCACTAAGGGAAGGCTGAATATTGATAACCCAACAGAAAATATAAGTACGCAAAATTTAAGTGTGGGTAAAAACAAACTATTTGTAAAAGCATACAAGAGCGACGGTACTCAGGAAAACAAGTTTGCTCAAATTAAAATATTAAGCAATATTGAGCCTAAACTATATGGCTATAAGGTTATTAGAGAATACCCTCATAATAATACTTTTTATACCCAAGGCCTACTGGTTAATAACAATATTCTCTACGAAAGCACTGGGCAAAGGGGTATGTCAAAACTTTTAAAATACGACCTTGAGAGCAAGTCGGTAATTAATGAATATGATTTGCCCAAATCATTTTTTGGTGAAGGTTTGGCTTTTTTAAATGATAAACTGTACCAAATCACTTGGACATCGGGGCAAGGTTTTGTTTA
>JBMYOR010000820.1:0-1596 GCA_049599535.1 Bacteroidia bacterium
TCTTCTTACAATATGCCAACCATACTCAGTTTTAAAAGGCTTGCTGTAACCATCATCTTCGCTGATAGAATACGCGGCATCAATAATTTCTTGCGGCAACCAAGTAGCGAGTCTGTTAAATGGTCTTAACCTACCACCTTGTGATGCCGTGGCAAAATGTTGTGATTCTGTTCGAGCTAAATTTTCGAATTTCTCACCTTTATCGAGTCTATTGTAAATACTATCAATTTTATCACGCCCCATTTTTTCACCTGCTTTTTCATCAAGGTCGGTTCGCACCATTATGTGGGCAGCGGTCATTTCACCAAGGTACTTTCGTTTGTCGGTAATTTTTATAACATGATAACCAAATCGAGTACGCACCGGACCAACGACATCATTAACTTGTGCATTATAACAAGCCGACTCAAAAGGGTAAATCATATTAAAGGCTGTAAAATAACCTAGATCACCTCCTCTTTCTCTTAATGTAATATCTTTAGTGTAGTCAGCATATTCTTTTGCTACATCGGCAAAATCAGCTCCACTAATTACTTTATCAAAAGCTGATTTGGCTAGATTATAGGCTTTCAAAGTATCTTGTGGATATGCATCTTCGCTTACATCAATTAAAATATGGCTTGCCCTAAGCTCCCATTGCATTCTGTTAAAGGCTTCTTTCACCAGTTTTTCTGAAACCGCCTTATCTTTTAAATAAGGTTGCGCCAATTGATTTCTGTAGGTGTTAAACTCTTTTATAAATTTTTCGGTGGTATCAAGCCCTAAACTTTTCGCCTCTTGTACTTTAAGTTTAAATTTTACATACAGATCTAAATACTCATCCAAACTTGCCTTGGTGTATAGTTTTTCATCCTTTGTAATTGAGTTGTTTTTTTCATATATATATTGAAACTCATCAAGGGTAACAGATTCTCCGTTTATTCTAAAAACAATCTGCTCGGGTTTTTGGGCATTTGCAAAAAGCATTGAAGCCATTGCAACCATCAAAAACAGTGTATTTTTTGTCATTTGGGCCAAATTTTTCAATAGTGGGCAAAAGTAAAACTATGTAGTAAGATTTAGCCATTTGCACCATCTTGTTTAACCATTTTATACATTCAATTGATAAAACGCTCCTGTTTTTGAGAAAATCATTTTCACAATCCCCATTCCAACAAGCTTAACAAGCGAGTTACCTACTTTTCTGAAATTTTGTTTTATCTCTTTTGATAAGTCGCGCTGGGTAATTCCTGGATTTTGTTTGATGGATTTAAGCACCATTTCGTCGATACCAACATACTCTAATTGAATGTTTTCTTTTTTTGACTTATTCTTAGCCACTTGAAGCCAAACCCAATTCGCTAAAACATTCGAATCGTTTGAGCGCACATAGGCCATCCATTTTTTGTTCTCATCAAGGCATAAGTAAGGCAATTCAACACCCTGGTATACATTTACACTTAGGATTTGTTTTCCATCAATTTCATGCGTGTTTATTTCATGTTTAATTTCTGGTTTGCACTTACTTATAGCGGCTTCAATCATGTAGGCTTCTTCTGTACAATTAATTTTGGTAGGCTTGCCATTATCTTTAATTCCAATTAATAAAACACCACC
>JBMYOR010000821.1:0-1592 GCA_049599535.1 Bacteroidia bacterium
CTAATCAAGCCAATGATTAGCGCCAATGCTTTGCAATAGTTTTTAGTCATTATGATTGTTTAACAATTCGCATTAACGCATGCATAAACTAAAACATTGTAAAAGGGTTGCGTATGTTGCGAATAATATGCATCGCGAATTTGAGAAACATTTTTTATCTCTATTTAAAGAAGATTACGAACGGTTTACCGATTCAATTAAAAAGGAGCCAAAAGTTAGCGTAAGGTTTAATCCTTTTAAGGCTAATCAGGTGCATTTCAATGATATTGAAAACGTGCCATGGTGCAACAATGCATACTTTCTTAAAAAACGACCAGCGTTTTATGCTGACCCACTTCACCATGGCGGTGCTTACTATGTGCAAGAATCTTCATCAATGTTTTTTAATAAATTTATTGATGATAAAAAGCCTATGTTGGCTTTAGATTTATGTGCTGCTCCTGGGGGTAAAAGTTCATTGATATTAAGCAAGTTAAATGCGGAATCATTTTTAGTAAGTAATGAGCTTGATATAAAAAGAAACAAGGTATTAGTAGAGAATTTAAGTAGGTGGGGTAGTAGTAATGTTGCAGTAACCAATGCCGCATCGCATCAGCTTTTGCCACTAAAAAACCAATTTGATTTAGTAGTAGTTGATGCACCTTGCAGTGGCGAAGGTATGTTTAGAAAAGACCCATTTGCTTTAGAGCAATGGTCACCAAATTTTGTGAATAGCTGCGCCCAAGTACAAAGCAAAATTATTGATGATGCCTTTGAACTCACCAAACCAGGCGGGTTGTTGATTTACTCTACATGCACTTTTGAACCTGAAGAAAACGAGTTTCAAATTCAAAAATTGGTGAATCAATTTGAGCTGGAACCAGTTTCAACCCCAATAGATGATAACTGGGGGGTAATTGAAAAGCAAATTGAAACATCTAAGGGTAGTTTTCCGTGTTATTATTTCTATTTGCATTTAGCCAAAGGCGAAGGGCAGTTTGTTTGCGCTATGAGAAAAACGTCTCAAAATATTGGTTCTTCAACCGCAAGAGTAAAAAAGCCGCTTCAAAGAATTAATCGATCAAGTAAAGCCTTAATTGATGAATTTGTAAATATTAATGATACTTATGCTTTAACTGAGATTAATGGAGTTGTACATGCCTATCCTGAAAAATATCATACTTTTTTAGAGCAGCTTAGAAGCTTAGTACCATTGTGGAAACTTGGCACTAGGGTAGGTGAAGTTTCAAAAAAGAATTTTAAGCCAAATCATGAGTTGGCAATGAGCCAATTGGTAAGGGATTTTGGAAAAAGTTTTGAGTTAGACTATGAAGAGGCAATTGACTATTTGAAGCGTATGCCATTAAAAGTTAAGCCCGAATACAAAAAGGGTTGGGGGTTGGCCAAATACAAAGGAGTTTCGCTGGGCTGGGCCAAAAATGTAGGGAATAGAATTAATAATTCATTTCCAAAAGAGTTGGTTTTGCGTAAAAATGTTTAGGATTCAAATGATCCTATCCAACACGTGTCTTCAAATGCTTTTTTTGGTTTTTTAGGTGGGTTGCCCTTGGTAAGCTTTTTAAGAGTTTCTTGGATTTTTGGGGTTGATTTTA
>JBMYOR010000822.1:0-1589 GCA_049599535.1 Bacteroidia bacterium
TTGTACCTTTTTTTGAGAATCAGCAGCTCTTTCTTCCTTTTTCTTCTGCCTGTAATCGGTGTAATTGCCAGGAAAATCTCTGATCTTGCCTTTACCTTCAAATACGAATAAATGATCTACAATTCTATCTAAAAAGTACCTATCGTGCGTTACTACCAACAGACCACCAGAGTAATGTCGCAGATACTCTTCAAGCACATTTAGGGTTTCTATGTCAAAATCATTAGTCGGCTCATCGAGAATTAAAAAATTAGGTTCGGTGAGTAAGACTTTAAGTAATTGCAATCTTTTTCGCTCGCCGCCACTTAGCGTTTCAATAAAAGCGTACTGCTGTTTTTTATCGAAAAGAAATTGTTCTAAAAACTTGCTCAACGAAAGTTTAGTACCATCGCTTAGTTTTATGTATTCCGTAATTTCTCTTACTTCATCAATTATTCGGTTTTCAGGATTAAGGTCAACCGACTCTTGCGTGTAGTAACCTACTTTGGTTGTTTCCCCCTTAACCACACTCCCCTTTTCGGGCTTCATTTGCCCGGTGAGTATGTTGAGCAAGGTTGATTTTCCTGTACCATTGGGGCCTACAATTCCAACTCTTTCGCCTTTGGCAAATTTGTGATTAAAGTGCTCAAACAGAAACTTATCTCCAAAAGAGTGCCCCACATCGTGCAACTCAATAATCTTTTTGCCCTGCCTTGTGCCTTTAATATTGAGCTCCATTTGGCTTTCGTCAATATTGGCGGTTGCTTTTTCTTTAATTCCGTCAAAAGCATCAACACGGTATTTTGCTTTTGTGCCACGTGCTTGCGGTTGCCTTCTTAGCCAATCTAACTCCTTTTTCATCAGGTGTTTGGCTTTGTCTTTTTCAACCTGAGCAATTTGCGAACGTGTAAGTTTATTGTTTAAGAAGTCAGAATATTTGCCTTCGTGCTTGTATAGCTTCTGTTCTGAAAGCTCAAGGATTTGATCCGTTACTCCTTCTAAAAAATACCTGTCGTGAGTAATTAAAACAATGGTCTGAAAGTTATCTACCAAAAACTTTTCTAGCCATTCTATTGCCGCAATGTCAAGGTGGTTGGTTGGCTCGTCAAGTAATATTACATCTGGTTTTTCTAGTAACAATTTTGCTAGAGCAATACGTTTTTTTTGCCCACCTGATAGGTTACCTACAATTTGCTCAGTGTCTTCAATGCCCAGCTTGCCAATAACTTGCTTTGCCTTGGCTTCAAAATCCCAAGCGTCATGATGCTCCATTTTTTCTAATAAATCCGGAAGCTGATCTGCCACGCTTTCATTTACCAAGGCACTTTCATAATCCATTACCAGTTTGGCTATTTCGTTGTTCTCATCAAACAAATTAGCCATAACGGTGTCGTTCTCGTCAAGTTTGGGTACTTGTGGCAAATAGCCCACGCGAGTTCCTTTTCTGTGGGTTACCAAACCACCATCAGCCGGAACAATCTGAGCCATTATCTTCATCAAGGTGCTTTTACCGGCGCCGTTCTCGCCCAGTACGGCGTGAATTTCGCCCGGCATCACCGCCAGGTCAACGGCCTCGTTGGCGACCACGGCGGGGTAGATTTTGGTGATGT
>JBMYOR010000823.1:0-1588 GCA_049599535.1 Bacteroidia bacterium
ATAATCAAAACATTTGCCCTGAGCAAACCTATACGGCTCAGGTAGAAGTTCATCCGCTGCCAAAAATGGCTTTTTTACAAAGCGATACCATAGGTTGTGCGCCATTGCAGGTTGAGTTTGTAAACCAAACAAGTATTGAAAAAGGATCGATTACAAGCGTGTTGTTTAATTTGGGTAACGGAAAGATTACCACGGTAAAAGATTCAGGATCAGTAGTTAAAACTGAGTATGGTGTAATTGGTACCAATGATAGATACAACGGCCAATTAGTTGCAACTAGTGATAAAGGGTGTAAAGATAGCCTTGCTTTTTCAACCTTAACATTGCTCAGACCAAAAGCTCTTTTTATACCAAAACCAGGGCGAACCACGATTATAACTCCATCAATAATTTTTGAGAATAAGAGCGAATATGTAATTGATGAGAATAATTATTATTGGAATTTTGACGACTCATTGGCCGATAATGGTGGTGAATCTTTTGAACTTAATACTAGATATACCTATCAAAAAGTTGGAGAATATCAAGTATTATTAAAAGCCTACAATAGGCATATTAATTATGGCGATACTATAGATTGTGTAGATAGTATAATAAATACCATAATAATTGATCCTGAAGTATTGGTTTATATCCCTAATGTGTTTACACCTAATAATGATGGTCCTAATGCTAATAATGTATTTAAACCAATAGTAACTGATGCACAAGAATATTCAGTAAAGGTATTTAACAGATGGGGAGAATTAATGTGGTACAGTCAAAACCCTGAAGATAGCTGGAATGGAGAGTTTCAGGGCGAACCGTGTACCGAAGGTGTTTACTTATATGTGGTAAACGTAAAAAATCATTTAAGTAAAGATTATGAGTTTACAGGCACAGTAACCCTTTTGAGATAAGGAAGTGACCATTTTAACCCTTATTACAGTAGGAGTTTTGCCTTTGCTATTGATGTGGGGCGAAAAACATTTTAAGCCTATTGCCATAATAGGTCCTGTTTTAATTTGTTATGGCATTGGTTTATTGCTTGGCAATATTGGCATAGAATGGCCAAAAGAATTTATTGAAAATCAGGTTAGTTCAGCAGCAGTTCCTTTAGCAATACCGCTTTTAATGTTTGGGTCAAATCCAAAAAAATGGCGCAAAATGGCCCCTAAAGCTTTTCTCTCATTTTTTGCAGGTGTTTTAGCGGTAATTATAGTTATTAGTTTAGCCAATTTTATTTGGTTTAAAGAATTTGCCGAGATCGAGAAAATATCAGCTATGCTGGTAGGAGTTTATACCGGCGGAACGCCAAATTTAGCAGCCATTGGCAATGCGCTAAATGTAAAGCATGAAACTATTCCTACGCTAACTATTATTGATACCGTTTTGTGTGCGGTGTATCTTTTGATTTTATTGAGTGTAGCTGAAAAAATATTTGGGTTGTTTTTAAAGCCAAGTGTAGTGCATCAAACTAAAAGCATTGAGAATGAAAGTACTCAAATTAAAAGCAATAGGGTGTTAAGTGCACTATTATCGGTTTTATTAAGCGCTTTTTGTTTAGGCACCGGGGTAGCCTTGTCAATTTTAATTAAAGGCGAAATTG
>JBMYOR010000824.1:0-1588 GCA_049599535.1 Bacteroidia bacterium
GAATACGATGTAATCGAAGATATCTTTTTTGAAAGATTAGATATCAAGCAAATATCTGTAGAATTCGACCAACCTATACCACCTTGGAGAACTGAAAGATGTATTAGAAATCTTTTAAATTTTAAACAAAAGAATTTATTCTCTTTAAAACCAATTCATGGTTTACAATACCTTGAGCCACAATCATTAAATCACCGTTTTGTTCAATAGCCAAACTTGGTAAACTTTTAATTTCACATTTTTTGGCAAAAGCAAATTCTGCTTTTGTTAGTTCTTTTATTTCGTTAGAGTTAAAGGCTTCTAAAAAATCAATTAACTGTACCCCAAATTCTTTGGCTTGTAATGCAAAAGTTGCAGGCTCGTTTGGTGAATAATTATGAAAATAAAATCCTTTTTGAATTGCCTTTAAATAATCAAAAACTAGATTGGGCTTAAGTTTTTTCATTGTAACTACCGCTCTACAAGCCGGCTCAGTGTCATACTTTAAATTACAGGTATCTAGTATATTGTAATTAAACTCTACTTCACTCTGTTGTTGTATTTGTAGCCACTGATCAGTTAAAAAGGACTTCATTTCTTTAATGGTTTCTGTACCATGTGGCCTTAGCCCTCCTACAATTATTTCAAAGTCAATTTTTGTGTTAAGTTGTTCTCGAATCCTTGTTAATTCTTTTGTGTAACCATAGCAAGTTGAACACATGGGATCAACAAAGTAATAAAGAGTGTTTTTCAACTGGGTTTTAATTAGATTTAAAAATTTCGGCCTTGTAAAAGCCTTTATTATTTGATATGCTCAGAAAAAGAATTGAGCTATTAGCATCATTAAAAGGTATTTCGATCTTTGAATTTCTCTGTGAAACCGAAGAATAAATCAATTGGCCATTAGCGGTATAAACTCTAACATTGAGCTCTTTGTTTGATTTGTTCTGGAAAAACAGCACATTCTGATAATAAGAAAATGAATATGGTTTATTGTTTTTTATATCATTTTCTATTCCACTAAATACATCTTTAATTGAGAGACTGCAGCCGTTTTTAAAAACTTGAACATCCAAATACGCAATACCATTAAGCTCAACCGTATCGGTTTTAATTATTTTGTCATTCAAATTCCAGATCAAGCTGTCATAATCACTTCTATTGTTTAGAAAAGCTTTTCCATCTTTTTCGTCTATTTGTGGTTGCTCAATATTTTTAACTTCATATGTTATTGCCGGTTCTGAAGCGGCTGTATTGGGGTAAATATCGGCGCAGTCTTTTTCAATACCAGTAAACGGATCACTCACTTTTTGAGTCATTAAGAGACTTACGGTATGGTTTCCTTCTAGCTCGCATACTTTACTTACTGTATCGGATTGTGATTTACTTGAATTTATAATATCTCCATCGCCAAACTTCCAAATTGCTTTTGGCGCACTTGATAAATAGTACTTGGAATTATCTATTAGCCTTAGTTCAGAGTTTTTACAAACGGTATCATTGTCTAAACTAAATTGAGCTTTTGGGCCTAAAACAGTAAAGAAACTATCAATTTGTATTGAATCCTTGCAGCCATTTTTGGTGCTCACTTTTAGTTTTACCGCAAATA
>JBMYOR010000825.1:0-1587 GCA_049599535.1 Bacteroidia bacterium
ATAAGTACCAGCCCATAAAGTATCTCCGGAAAACTCCAAGGTTTTAAGGGTTACATTATCTTTACCTAAGGCACTTTTAGGAAATGTATTCTGATCAGGTGAACCATAAAAATTGTCAAAGTCAAAAAATTGACTGAAGCTTTTAAAAGGGCTTAAAAAAATTATTAAAATAAGTAAGAGCAAAGCTTTTTTATGAAGGGCTTTTTGTATTGACATTGCTAATGATTATACTAAATTTGATTTTGTTTTCAATAATAAATTCAAAAGTATAAAGGTATGCCAAATAAGCTTAAAATAGGTGTAATTCTGTCGGGTAGTGGTGTATATGATGGTTCTGAAATTCACGAATCTGTGTTAACTCTATTAGCAATTGATCAGCAAGGGGCGCAAGCCATATGTTTTGCTCCTAATATTAAACAACACCATGTGATAAACCACTTAAATGGCAATGAAATGGATGAAGAGCGGAATGTGCTCATTGAGTCTGCAAGAATTGCAAGGGGCGATGTAAAGGATTTAAAAGATTTTAATGTAAATGATATAGATGCATTGGTTATTCCTGGAGGTTTTGGTGCGGCTAAAAATTTAAGCAAATGGGCATTTGCAGGGCATAAAGGAGAAATTGATATAGATGTTAAACATGCAATTGTAAGCACATTTGAGCAAAAAAAACCAATTGGTGCAATGTGCATGGGGCCCACAGTGATTGCAAAAGCATTGGCTGATAAAGAACTTGGCCAAAAAATAACAGTTGGCAATGTAACTTCAGCTTCTCATTACAATATTTCAGAAATTAGCAACGGTATGAACAAACTCGGTGCCGATACTCAAATGGCCGAGGCTTATGAGGTAGTTGTAGATCATAATTATAAAATAGTATCTAGCCCATGTTATATGATGCAAGCATCAATTGCCATGATAAATGAAGGAATTGCTCAAACTGTTAAAAATGTAATAGCGCTGGCGTAATTAGCTATTGGGTACGCCACGTTTTGTAAATCTTAAGCTTTTGCGCATGGTTTCAAAAGCCGAGCGTTGCTGCTGGGTTAGTTTTAATATATCTGAAATATATACGCTCACTTGATTATTTCCCATTATCATAATGGCTGTTTGTTCATTATTACTTTTACAAAGTGTACCCGAGTGCTCGTTTGAAAATGTAAAGTCGGCAGTTTCGTTGCATAAATCAAAAGTCATGCTCAAAAGGTCTGGGTTATAAGATTCTCCAAATACACTTATTTCTGCGTCGCAATTTTCAATAGATATATTAAAACCATCTCCGTTACCACTTATATCGGTAGCTTTCCAATTTTTCGGAACGTCAATTTCAAAATGATACCTAAGGTTTTTAAGTGTAACTAAATTTTCTGAACCCTTAATTTCATGAGTAATAACCGATTCGCTCTCATCAACTATTTGATTTGATTTTTGTACTGATGCAGAATCGTTAGGTGGTGCTGTAGAGTTTGCTTTTATTGGTGCAGATGCATTTGGTTGAGTAGGTTTTGACCCGCATGACACCTGAAATAATACTAATACGCATAGTACTAGCCCCCAAAAGATTTTCATTACTGTACTAATTGAAAC
>JBMYOR010000826.1:0-1577 GCA_049599535.1 Bacteroidia bacterium
AAAAAAAAGTATTGGTTGCTTTTTTAGCATCAATATTCCAATGATGTTTTGGTTGATAATCTCTTAAAAATCGTTTGATTCTTTTGGAAACAATCATACCTCCAAAAGTGATTAAAATATCTGGTTGCAACTCTTGGTTTTCAAGGTAATTACCTTGCATATCAATAGCACCCACTTGCGGAATACCAAACACCAAAGATTTATCAATCAAATTTTCCCACCAAACTGCGGTCATAGTACCTGGTACCGGCATACCAATTACAGGGCCAATTTTTAATGTTTGGTACACCCAAGGAAAAGCATGAGCATCGCTATAATTGCCTTCACCTGCTAAAACACATGATGGCTTATTCCATTTTTCGTGCGGATCTGAACCTATATATTGACCGCGCGGCACAAAGTCAACGTATTTTTTACCATCGAGTAGAGTCGCTAAATCATCATGAAGCCAACCGCCACCGTTAAATCTTGTATCAACAATTACGGCCTTCATATCGCTATGCTTACCTAAAAGATCTTCGTAAACCTGTCTAAAACTTCCATCATCCATACCTGCTACATGCACGTAACCAATTTTACCTTTCGAAAGCTCAAGTGTTTTTTCTCTACAACCATTAACCCACCTTTTATATAGTAAACTGTACTCTTGCCCTAAAGATATTGGTGTTACATACTTTGTTGAAATTTTACCTTTATCATTAGCATAAGTAATTTGGATTTTCTCATTGGTTTTGTGATTCAACTCTTGATAAAAATCTGAAATACTATTAAGTGAATTACCGTTGATTTTGATAATTACGTTACCCGCAAAAATTTTGTTTTCGCCATATTGCAAAGGGCTTTTAGGCATAATTTCAGCTATTTTAACCCCTTGGCCGCTGTACTCATAATCAATAAAAAAACCTAGAGAAGCTGTATTATCGGCATGTTTCCATCTGCTTCTGAATCTACAACCTGTGTGCGAAGCATTAAGCTCGCCTAGCAGCTCCGACATCATTTCTGCAAAATCTTGATTGTTGTTAATATGCGGTAAAAACCTTGCGTATTCTACTTTGTAATAATCCCAATCAACACCATGAAGATCTTTAACGTAAAATTTCTTTTGCACTTGACGCCACATGTGTTCAAAGAGATGCTCACGCTCAGCTGCATAATCAGTTGTAAGCTTAGCATTAAAGACAATAGGCTTTTTGCTCCCTTTGTTAAGATCAATCGAATAAATTCTACCACCTGACATCACAAAAGCTGTTTTCTCATCTTTAGACAGATTTAAACCATAGGCTCCTCTGTCAAATTTGGTAAGACTTTTTGCCGAACGTTTTTTGATGTCATATACCCAAAGGTCGGTTCCTTTATCGTATCTAGCCAGGTAATATAGCTTTTGAGCATCGTTGCTTAAAACACTGCCACCAAGCCTTGCTGAATGAAGACTTAATCGAACTTTTCTGTCTTCAATTCCTTCAAAATCAATTTTTAAGGCTTCAAGTTTTTCTTCGTCTTTATTTTTCTTATCCTTTTTGTCTTTGTCGTTTTCTTCTCCTTCTTTGCCTTTTTCGGCTTCCTTTTCTGCTTCTAAT
>JBMYOR010000827.1:0-1576 GCA_049599535.1 Bacteroidia bacterium
TGGTATTATTAGGTACACCCCACTCCCAGGTAGTCCCTGTGCCCGTGGTTTCCCAATTGCCGTTATCATTTTCAAATCCTTCGTAGTAGGGAAATGAGTTCACCAAGTTTTGAACTGTGATGTTAGTTGTAGAAGTGTCGTTTACCGGATAGGAGTCAGAATTAAGATCAACCCAAACTTTTAGCACATAATTACCTGTAGTTGCCATATTTAAATTGGTAGAAAACGTATATGTAGCCGTAGTATTTGCCACTAAAGAGTTGATTGTTTCACTTACAACGGTGTTATTATCTAGCTGATATTTAATTGGCACATTGCTCAAGGCATAACTCATATTATTGGCTACGCTTACTTCAACCGTCTTTTGGCCAACATTTTCACTATTTGTAGGCGTAATGGTTTCTACTAACTCAACATCATCAGTTAATTCAAATATTTCGAATTCATCTATTGCAAATCCTTCGTTTGGAGAAAAAGTTGGATGACCGTAAAACTTAAACCTAAAGCGAACCTTCTCTAAATTTTGAATACTTCCGGTTGGAACTAAATGAGCTGAATGTTGCCAACCATTGCTAAATCCCGACCATTGCGAAAGACTATTATACCAATTGGTTCCTGAGTTGGTAGAACCTAATTTGGTCCAGGTAGCACCATCATTATCAGAATATTCTAAAACAGCATTTGAGCCAGTATTAAATGACCTAAAATGGTAAAATCTTACCCATACATCTCCATTTAGCCCTGAAAGGTTGAAACAAGGTGTATTTAGAAAAGACTCTTCGGCTTGGTTGTGGTTTCTAACCAAATCGGTAACCCAAGCCTTGTTGCCAACCGCCGCTGCCGAAATTCTATTATCGCTTGGCACACCGTGCTCCCAGCTAGAGTTGGTTCCTGATGTCCAGAAATTATTGTTGTTTGATTCAAAATTAGCCTGGTAAGGAAATGAAGAAACGCTTGTATTACTTTCAATCTCAACTGCCGACGTATCATCGTTAGCATCACTGTCGCCTAATAATTTGGTGTAAGCCTTAATTGAGTACGAGCTCCCTAAAACCGCAGTAAAGGTGGTGTTAAAAGTAAAGCTAATGGTATCTCTTGCAGGGATTTGACTCACGGTTTCGTTTACTGCATTTGCTCCGTTAATGGTGTAAGATATTGGCACATTGCTTTGTGTAGCACCACCCGTATTGGCCACTTTTACCGTAATGCTTGTTGTGCCTGTGTTACCACAACCACTGCTTGGGTTTTCAATTGAAGCAACACCAACATTGCCTGATGGGCCATCAAGCTCAATGTTGTCAATAGCCCAGCCTTCATCTACGCTTGATTCATTGGTTCTAACTGCAAATCGAATTTTCACATTTTCAAGGTCGGTTAAGTTTGAGAGATTAATAGTATAGCTTCTTTGGCTGTAAAAGCCAAAATTTCCGCTTAATTGAGCGCCTGCTATAAACCAATTCACTCCATTATCGCTGTACTCAACCGCTAAATTATCTTGCCAGCTTGGGCTTCTGTATTTGGTATAAAATTTTAAAGTTGGATTTGCTCCAAATACCGACATGTCAAAGCATGGACT
>JBMYOR010000828.1:0-1571 GCA_049599535.1 Bacteroidia bacterium
TGGATGTAGCAGCTTTAGGCAAATTTCAAAGTAGTCGAGCGTTTTTTCGTAGGCTTCTTTATCTATTACTGTGTCTTTTCTTGGTTTTACCCATTCAAGATAATTAGAACAGAAATCGGTCCAGATTAACCTGTATATAGACTGTAAAACTTCAGAGATTTTGAACTTTTCGTATGCTGCTTCAATGTCGTGGAGGCTCTGAGCCAACTTTGCTTCAAAAAGTTTTGCAGCTTGTTTGTTCTTAGTTATTGTTGCTTCATCGGCATCATCAACAATTTTGTTGAACCCAATCCAAGATCTTGTCAAATTATGGGCATTCCAAATCTTGTTGATAAAGGCACTCCCTTGTTCGCAAAGCTTTTCGCTAAATAAAAGATCATTACCGGCAGGCGATGAAATCATAATTCCAAAGCGAACACTATCTGCACCGTGCTTATCAATTAACTTTAGTAAATCAGGAGAGTTGCCCAGTTGCTTAGACATTTTGCGCCCCTGATTATCTCTTACAATGCCCGTGAAATAAACATGCTTAAATGGCTTTTCATTTTTGAACTCTTTACCTGCCATTATCATACGTGCTACCCAAAAGAATATGATATCGGGCCCAGTAACCAAAACATCGGTAGGGTAGTAGTATTTTATTTCTTCGTTTTCAGGGTTTGCAATTCCATCAAATACCGCTAAAGGCCATAGCCAAGACGAAAACCATGTATCTAGAACATCAGGATCTTGCTGCAGTTGGTCAATGCTAATACTGCTATCAATTTTTTGTGCTTTTGCAAATGCTTCTTCAATAGTTTTAGCTACAACAATTTCTCCGCTAGGCAAATACCAAGCTGGTATTCTGTGCCCCCACCACAATTGCCTTGAAATACACCAATCTTTAATGTTTTCCATCCAATGGCGATAGGTGTTTTTAAATTTTGCCGGATGAAACTGAACATCATCATCCATAACCATATCGAGTGCGGGTTTTGCTATATCTTGCATTTTACAAAACCATTGCATCGAAAGCTTCGGCTCAATAACCGCACCTGACCTTTCTGATGTTCCTACATTATGGGCGTAATCTTCAGTTTTAATTAAAGCACCTTTTTCTTCTAATAAATCTGCGACTTTTTTACGTGCAATTTCTCGGTCTTCGCCTACAAAAAATTGAGCTTTTTCATTTAATGTGCCATCATCATTTAATATATCAATTACTGGTAGCCTGTGTTTTTGCCCAATTTCATAGTCATTAATATCGTGCGCAGGGGTTATTTTAAGGCAACCGGTACCAAACTCAACATCCACATATTCGTCTTTAATAATTGGCACTTCTCGGTTTACCAATGGCACTATTACCGATTTGCCGGCCAAATGTTTAAATCTTTCATCGTTAGGGTTAATGCAAACTGCAGAGTCAGCCATAATAGTTTCTGGCCTGGTGGTAGCAATGGTTACAAACTCGTTTTGAGCACCTGCAACCTGGTATTTTACATAGTAAAGCTTAGCGTTTTTTTCTACAAAATTTACTTCTTCATCGCTAACGGCAGTTTTTGCCGTAGGGTCCCAATTCACCATTCTAGTGC
>JBMYOR010000829.1:0-1566 GCA_049599535.1 Bacteroidia bacterium
CAAGGTTAAAGAAGTAAAGGCTACACCGCCCTTAAATGCAATACAGCTAGATGTTGTAAAAAGCGCGGTATCAATTTTTGCTTGCGAAATTTTACAAAATGTGCTTAAAAATATTGAGCAAGACCAATCGCTTTTTAACTGGGTAAAGTCTGAAATCTTAAGTTTAAATTCATTAGAAAAAGTTAATGCCACTTGGCCGCATATGTTTTTGGTAACCTTAGCTAAAACACAAGGATTTGCACCTTCTACGGCTGCTGATGGCAGGTTTTTTCATTTAAAAGAAGGAGTTTTTACCAATATACCCATGAGCGCAAATGAAATTACTACCGCTGAAGAAACACTTTTGCTTAAGGCACTTTTAACAAATGCTAAAGATTATAACTTTTATAAAGATGTAAGAAACGGATTGCTTGATAAGCTAATAGCCTACTTTGCGCATCATGTTGGTGGTTTTAGGTCACTAAAAACAATTGAAGTGCTACGCAGCGTTTTAAATTAATCGTGCTGAGTAATAAGTGTTACATATAAAGGTGATTAACATCATGCATCCAATAAATCATCAGATTATACTTTTGCCAAGATTTAAAACACAAAATGTTAAGTACTGATATTTGTATAATAGGCGCAGGACCGGTGGGGCTTTTTGCAGTTTTTGAAGCGGGTTTATTAGGTATGAAATGTCATTTAATTGATGTGCTTCCGCAACCCGGTGGTCAACTCACCGAGATTTACCCCAAAAAACCTATTTATGATATACCAGGATACCCTACGGTACTTGCAGGTGAATTAATTGAAAACCAAATGCAGCAAATTGCGCCTTTTAAGCCAACTTGGTCTTTAGGTCAAAAAGCTGTTAAAATGGAGAAAAAAGGCGATAATGAATTTATTACCTATACATCGGGCGGAGATGAGATACATTCAAAAGTATTGGTAATAGCAGGTGGATTAGGTGTTTTTGAACCCCGAAAACCACCTATTGAAACTCTTGCTCAATTTGAGCATAAGGGTGTAGATTATTTTGTAAAAGACCCAGAAACATACAGAGATAAAAAAATTGTGTTGGCAGGCGGTGGCGATTCTGCGCTTGATTGGACCGTTTTTTTGGCCGATGTTGCCAAAGAAGTTACACTAGTGCATAGAACCAAACGTTTTAGGGGAGCGCCTGACTCAGTTGAAAAAGTATTTGCATTGGCCGAAAAAGGCAAAATTAATCTTCACTTAGATTCAAATGTTACTGAGCTCAGGGGGCAAAATCATCTAGATCATATTGTAATCACCAATAAAGAAGGATGGCCTACACATATAGAATCTGATTATTTTATTCCATTATTTGGATTAAAACCAGAGCTTGGCCCATTGGCTCATTGGGGCTTAGAGATTGAAGATAATGCAATTAAAGTAAACAATACCTTAGACTACCAAACCAATGTGCATGGGGTGTTTGCAATTGGAGATATAAATACGTATCCGGGTAAATTAAAATTGATACTTTGCGGATTTCATGAAGCAACGTTGATGTGCCAAAGTGCTTATAAACGTATCCATCCTGATAAAAAATATGTGATG
>JBMYOR010000830.1:0-1562 GCA_049599535.1 Bacteroidia bacterium
GTTTGATCAAATATTACCTGAGGCACCATTAGGTTTACAATGCCCACGTTTTCAACCTTGTTTGTATCGTAAGCATCAATTTTGTTAATTGATTGGGTATTTAGGCTGGTGGCTCTATAAATTGGCTTTAAGGCAATAGTATCGGCCATGGCATTATATGGCTCAACAATTATTAGAGTATCAAAAAACTCGGTGCTAGTAATGGTAAGGGGTATAAAGTCATTTTTAGCAGAAACTTGTAATTGATAAAAACCATCGTGATTTGTTGTAGTAGAAATTAATTGGTTATTATCATAAACAATGGCTTCTTTAACTACTTGGCCTGTAGCTGAGTTTATTACCCTACCTGTAATAATGTATTTTTTGGTTTTTGGTTTATTAGTTATTGGCAGTTGTGCTTGGGCCTTTGCAACTGTGTTCCGTTTTATTGTAATGTATTGTCCCGATGATAAAAAGTAAAATGGAGAGGGTAAAATTTGCTGCAAACAATTTTTTAAGGTCCCTTTAAAATTTGTTTGATTTATAATGGAATCGGCTGGGATTTTACTTGGGTTGTAAGAGAAAAATACTGCACTCTTTTTCTCAATCAATTCTAAATAGCTGCTAAGTTTTCCGTTAAAAGAATCAATTTCAATTTTTGAATTGAGCACTTTGCCTTTGCCACAAGCGCCTTGGTAAATAAAAAGCGCAATAAAACTAATTGCAACTGCCGCTAATCTCATAGTTTGTATCGCTCTTGATTATTTTCAAGTTTTCAAACCCAATTGATAGAACATTAAATACGGTATCGATAGGTGCATTTTTAAAAGTACCGGTGTAAGTACAGTTTAAAATTTCAGGGTCATAGACATCTATGTTTATATTGTAATTTTTTTCTAAAATATTAAACACCATTTTTAAGCTTGATTCTCTGAATTTGAGTGTTTTATTTATCCAAAACAAATCAAAACTCTCATTTTTACTAATTAGGTTGCGGGTAGCTTTATCGTAATAAGCCGATTGGCCCTTGGTAAGTACCACTTGCTCGTTGCTTGGGCTGGTTACTTGCACTTTGCCTTCTTGCACCGATACTCTTAATTGCCCATTTTGAGTAGTTTTTACATTAAACTCGGTACCTAAAACCTTAATTGTACCCAAATCGGTAGCTACAATAAATGGTTTAAGAGTGTCTCGTTCTACATCAAAAAATGCTTCTCCGCTAAGTTCAACCCTTCGCTCTGTATCAGAAAAATTGTTGTTGTATTTAATCGTTGCATTTGCATTTGCAATTACTTTACTGCCATCGGGTAAATCAAAAAGGCTTTGGTTTTCAGCAAAATGAATTGTTTTGGTGGCAGATTCAGGAGAATTGAGTAAATAAATTCCTGCCGTAAAAATTAGCATTGCAGCTATGCCAATTGCCCATTTATATATGTTATTTGATGCCTTAGGTTCAGATGCTTTAATCTTTTGATCAAGTTTTACCCAAGCATTTTGTGTGCTAAATTGATTGGTTTTTTTTGCCGAGTCCCAAACTTTTTGTGCCTGCGAAACTTCAAATGCTAAAGTTTTATTTTGCTTGA
>JBMYOR010000831.1:0-1560 GCA_049599535.1 Bacteroidia bacterium
TGATGATAATAAAGAATATTTTGCTGATTCAAAGGATGCTGTTAAAAAGGGATTTGCTGAGTGTCAATGTATTACTTTAGAGTAATTTTTTCTTTTTTTCTTTTATTTGTTTGAAATGGTTTTTATTTATGGTAAACAGTTCAATTGAATTATCAAAATGTACCACAAAAATGTTCCCTAAATCATCAACCTTAAGTTCTCTTCCTTTTTCAACATTTATTGAGTCAACTACTTTAAAATCTTGAGAATAAGAATTAAAGGTGACTAAAGCCAAGTGTATTAGAAGTACCGTTTTGTTTAAAACGTTTAAGTTCAAATTCGCCATTAAAATACTCGCCAAATGTAAAATTAGAAATCCAGTCACCAAGGTTAATGTATAACGAATTATTTAATTTATACTTAATAGGTACATGCCTATGGCCATAAACCATAAAATCAAAATTTTCGTTGCGAAGTATTTCTTTTGAGTGAATAATCAACCACTCCTTTTCTTCTCCTAAAAATTTAAGATCATCTTGGTCTTCATTTTCTCTACTCGAACGACTTAAATATGATGCCAATGGTACGCCTAAATCCGGGTGAAACCATCTAAATAAAAATTGGCAAATTTTATTCGTAAATACCTTTTTAATAAACTTATATCCATGATCTCCAGGGCCCAAGCCATCGCCGTGTGCAATGTAAAAAGATTTATTATTAAGCTTTATGCTTATCGGGTTCTTATGAACTTTTACCCCTAGTTCATCAGAAAAATATCCGAACATCCATAAGTCATGATTCCCTGTAAAAAAATGAACTTCGATTCCGCTTTCAACTAGCTCTTTAATTTTGGCCTGAAAACTTATAAATCCTTTAGGAACAACATGCTTATAATCATGCCAAAAGTCAAAAAGGTCGCCTACCAAAAATAAGTGCGACCCTTGCTCTTTTACCATATTTAGCCATTGAATAATTAGCTTTTCTCGTTTCTCACTCTTCTCTTTAGAAGGCGTTCCTAAATGAAAATCTGAAGCAAAAAAAACTTTTTTCATTACCTATAAATTATCGATTACTGATAATGAAACTCACTTTTTCGGAACTTTCGGCAAAGCTTTCGATTTCAGCAATGTTTACTAATTGTACAGATTTTAAATCATTCTCACCTATTCGGTTATTAATACGCTCAAAAAGGTGTTTTGAGTTTTTTACTAAAGAATCTTTAAAGCATACAATGGCTATGTGCTGGGTTCTTTTAAGTGCTTCAGCTGTAAACCCATTATAGTTAAAAGCCGCAAACAATCCCTTTGGCTCAAAATAATCGGCCATAAAAACCGACATTGTATTTTTACTTATATCATTAAAGTTTTCTGCATAGGATAAACCACATGATTCAAAAAATGAATTTAGTTTTTTGTTGTTGCAAACAAACTTGTCAATTCCGCATCTATCAATAAACAACATAAACTGATCAAGAAAATGAAAACGTGTATTACATACAAACAATTTTGAGTGTTCACCAATTTGACTCTTTAAATAGTCAAGTGCTTCTTCTTCTTTAATAGAATCTTTTAAAGATGCGCT
>JBMYOR010000832.1:0-1558 GCA_049599535.1 Bacteroidia bacterium
TTGTAAAACAGGGTAATCAACATAAAGTGAATGTTGCCCAATTACCAGCGGGTATATATCAGTTGCAAGTAATACAAGAAAACGAAATAGCATGTAAGCGAATAGTAATAGAATAAAAAGTAAGGAATAACGGTTTTGTACTGCATTGATCCATTGAACAGTTTAATGTTCAATTTCTTGGATGCTAGCGATTTCAACCGCTCGCTACTCATTAGAAACTATGGAATTCATTACATCGAGTTGAAATGAATTGTGGCAGATTACCGATACTGTATTAAAAAATAATTGCAGCGCCCATTTGATTTGACCTGTGTATTATGGCGCTCTTGCCAAACGCTGCAACTACGTTAAACTTTACCTGAAAAACCCCTGAGCAAAATGCCCATTTTGCCAGGGGTTTTGCTTCTTTTATGTCGTTCATTTACAAAAATCTGCAGTTGGTTTCAAATTAGCTTTTAGATCAAAAGAGTTATGTATTTTGGCATTTCAAATACACAGTTTAGTTAAAGGTAAAGTTATATTTATGGAAGAATTTACGCCTAAGAATATCAGTTTAAAGTGGCTCTTCATTACTGTTTTTTCGTTTGTTTTTATCCATCAACTCAATGCCCAAGGCGCCGGCCAAGCACTTTATTTTGATGGAAGCAATGACTACATCAATTTAAATGACCTTTCCGACGATTTAGCAGGCGGAGACTTCACTATGGAAGCTTGGGTAAAGGCAGAAGATGACAATCAAGGGCTTTTTACCATTAATACCAGTTCAGGTGGAAACAAGCTAATGGCTTATCGCAATAAAATGTGGTACAATAGCTCTGCACCAGCGTATTCATCGCCAATACAAGACGACGCTTGGCATCATTTTGCCTTGGTAATTGATGCAAACTCATTTATAAAAGTTTATATAGATGGAGTTCAAGTTGAAAACAAAAGCATTTCATTTAGCTTATCAAGCAATGATCGAATTTCATTCGGTCAGGAATGGGATGGGAGCAGTGCATCACAGCATTTAAAAGGTGGCGTGGATGAAATTAGAATATGGAGCGATGTACGCACCCAACAGGAAATTAGGGACAACATGTGCCTAAAGCTTGCAGGAAATGAGTCCGATTTACTTACTTACTACCGGTGTGATGAAGAAAGCTCAAGTAGCTTAACGGATGTTACCAGTACACAAGATGCTACACTAGTCGGCAGTCCTGCTTTCATGATTTCATCTGCCCCCATCGGTAATGCTGTAGATTACAGCTATGCTGTTTCAACTTCAACCAGCTTAAACTTAGCACATGGAAATGGCGATGACCTAACCGCAGAAGTAAGCGCAATAACCAGCGCCAGCAGCCTATTTTTATACCGAATAGATATGGCTCCCAATTTTATCTACGTAGCCAGCGGTTTAGAACAAGTGTCAAACGAAGGCTATTGGGGCGTTTGGAGTCCTGATGGGGCAGACTTGGATGTAAATGTGGTTTATGATCACAGCGGCCACCCCAACACCAGCACCCCTGCCAACTTAGAACTTTGTTATCGCCAAGATGCCGGCCAAAAACAATGGCTA
>JBMYOR010000833.1:0-1557 GCA_049599535.1 Bacteroidia bacterium
TGCTTAGCTCGCTTGAAGAGGCTAAAAAGCAGGGTGTAAAGGTGATTTCTGTAAATCCACTTAAAGAACCGGGATTAATCAAATTCAAAAATCCGCAAGGTTTGAGTTTGCTAAAATCAACCGCAATTTCAGATCACTATTTGCAGGTAAAAATTAATGGCGATCATGCACTATTAAAGGCCATACTATATTCACTTAATCGGAGAGAAGAAAAAGCGCCTGGTGCGGTATTCGATCTTGATTTTATAAAAACGCACACTACCGGCTACAAAGAATTAATTGAGTCAATAAAGCAAGAAGAATTTGATGATCTTGTGAAGCAGAGTGGTGTTTCAAAGGATGAAATAGAGTTGGTCGCCGACTTATTGGCAAAAAATGAGAAGATTATTATTTGTTGGGCAATGGGCCTAACTCAGCATAAAAATGGCGTAGCGACCATTCAAGAAATTGTGAATTTATTGCTGCTTAAAGGTAGCATTGGTAAGCCTGGCGCAGGAACATGTCCAGTTCGTGGCCATAGCAATGTGCAAGGTGATAGAACTATGGGTATTTACGAAAAGCCAAAAGCGGATTTCTTAGATAAGCTAGAAGAAGTTTTTGAAAGAAAAATGCCACGTGAGCACGGTTGGGATGTAGTGGAGGCCATTCATGCTATGGGGCAGGGCAACGGCAAAGTGTTTTTTGCCATGGGCGGTAATTTCTTGTCGGCCACACCTGATACACTTGCCACGGCAAAAGCTTTAGAAAACTGTGAGTTGACTGTTCAGGTTTCAACCAAGCCTAATAGAAGCCATTTAATTCATGGTAAAAGAGCATTGATTCTACCTTGTTTAGGTAGGAGTGAAGAGGATGCTCAAGCTTCGGGAAATCAATTTGTAACCGTTGAAAAT
Source organism: Bacteroidia bacterium (assembly GCA_049599535.1). Taxonomy (GTDB): domain Bacteria; phylum Bacteroidota; class Bacteroidia; order CAILMK01; family JACPUW01; genus JACPUW01. The sequence goes on from JBMYOR010000833.1 coordinate 891, forward strand.
TCAATGGGTGTAGTGCATCAGAGTCAAGGAGATAGAAAACCGGCATCAAATCATCTAAAGAGCGAAGCAAGAATAGTTTCAGAATTGGCAGCCAAGGTTTTTAATAATGAAGAAACCATAGACTGGCTTAGCTTAAGCGATAACTACGATAACCTTCGTGACATTGTAGCTCAAGTAATTCCTGGATTTGAAAATTACAACCAAAGGGTAAGACAAAAAGGTGGTTTCTACTTACCAAACGGCCCCAGAGAAAATGACTTTTGGACCGAAGACAAAAAAGCGCATCTCACCGTAAATCAGTTAAATCAAATTTCGGTGTCAGAAGATCAATATGTGCTAATGACCATAAGAAGTCACGATCAGTTTAACACAACGGTTTATGGTCTTGATGACCGATACCGAGGTGTTTTTAACGAAAGGCGAGTGCTTTTTATGAATATGGACGATATGAAAAAGGAAGGTCTTGAAAAGGGTTCGGTTGTAAATCTTACAAGCCATTTCAATGGATTTGAAAGACATGCTTACCGTTTCATTGCCATTCCTTATGATATTCCTAAAGGTTGTACTGGCGCATATTTTCCTGAAACTAATGTTTTGGTACCACTTGATAGCACGGCCGATGAATCCAATACGCCAACTTCTAAATCCATTGTTATTACTATTGAGA
>JBMYOR010000834.1:0-1556 GCA_049599535.1 Bacteroidia bacterium
CGTTCTTGTATATTTCATAACAAGCTATTAATTATACTTTAAAATAACCGAAAGGGTAAAAATGACTAAAGGAGAAAGAGCAGGAAATGGACCAATAGCAGTGGAAGTTGAAAAAGATAAATCTTACTATTGGTGTGCATGCGGTAAATCAAATAACCAACCGTGGTGCGATGGAAGCCATAAAGGAACAGAGTTGTCGCCTAAGGTAATATCAGTACCCGAAACTAAAACCGCTTGGCTATGCACTTGCAAACAAACCAATACCCCAGGTTTTTGCGATGGAAGCCATAAAAAAATCTAATACTGACTAAGCCATTCTAGGGCTTTCTCTTTAGTTCTAAAAAGTTTGGTAGGCACAGGAATTGAGCCGTATTTGATGTAAACATTGCCCAATGCGGTTTTAATTCTCGAGTCTAAAACAAAGGCACCACATAATAAACCTTCATAAGACATTGGCCCTACCAAATAAGCTCTTGCATTTGCACTAACACTTTTAATGTTATCGGCATAAAGTAAAATTTTTATTTTACGGCCTTTTTGAACCTTTAGTCTAAATTCAATTGCTTTTTTAGCTACCTCTAAATTTATTTCAGAGCATTTGTATTTGGCGATAATTATATCGTCTTCAATATCTAATAAGATGACATCATTTTCAAATACTCTTCCCATAAACAAAAGAGATACAAAACTAAAAGCATTAATTTGATTTGTATCTCTTTCAAAAATTTAATTGTTTTTAATCTTGCCACCAATCACTTTCCATATTCATCAACTCATTTTTAACTCTTTTAGCTTCGAGCATCTGCGCCAATGGGTTATTGCTAAATTCATCGTAGTCGGCAAAATCTAGGTCTTGCATATTTGGTTCTTTTGTAATATAACTTGAGAACAAACGTTGCTCAAAAAAATCATAATAAGTAAAGCTACCGGCTTCATTATGTCGGTTAAAAGCAGGTTCATTCACCAATAGTTTTCTGGCCTCGCCCCATTTAATATAAAAACCTTCATATTCGGCAATTTTAACACCATCTGATTTTAAGTTCATTATTGGCGCAATACCTACTATTCGTACTACTTGTTGTCCAGACTGTTTATCAAATATCCAATCTTCAATAATTTTCCATTTCACAACATCTTCAAGCTTATAATCAGAGTACACTACAGTATCAATAAACTCTCCCGGAAAATCCCTATCAGGTACCTGAAAGATTTCTTTTTCACTAAACATACTGTAAACTTTATCGGCCCTATAGCTTGAACTAAAACTATCATTCTTATAAGCTGTAAGTTGACCCCGTGCTGCTGCATCGAAAATCACTTTTGACAAAGGGTTTTTAGCCCATTGGCACAAGGCATTTTGCTTTTCCTTTACTTGCATTACCTGCTCAATGCGCCGAGCAAATACAACATCGGCTTCTCGCATTTTAGGGTATTGTATTGCCGCCCTATTATTTGTAGAAATACGCTGGTATGTAAAATAATCAAGGTTTTCTTCTTTTTCGCTCTCAGCGTATTCATAATCTTCATACTCGATAGGATCAGCAATGTAATTTTGA
>JBMYOR010000835.1:0-1550 GCA_049599535.1 Bacteroidia bacterium
AAACCAAGTTGTAGGAAATGTGCATTATACCACTATGCATAAATATTGAAGTAAATAGCCTAAAATACTCGTTTTCAGCAACTTTTTTACCATCTAATATCCAATGTTTACTTAAGGTTTTAATACTTGTTTCAATAGGGTTAACCCCCAATATGTATAGGTAAATATGAACTATAACTATTGTAATTACTAATAAAGGAGCCGCATAAGTATCTTTTCTAAGCCTCAGAAACTTTAAGGTCATATCAAAAAAGTCATCTTTTACCTTGCCGTTAATTTGTAGTTTAAGATTAGGTTTACTTACAGGAAATAGTAAAAAACCAATGGTAAACACAAGTAAGCTAATAATGGTAATATTTAAGGTTGAGATAAAAGCAAATCCGGGTTCGTATTCGTTATCCGCGCTTAAAACAATAATTTTTCCTTTGGGCTTATAGTCATAGCCACTTTCAATAGCACCAATTAAATCTGACTTAAGCCCCGACTTTGCCCACCTTTTTAAGGTTATAGGCAATTGAACTTTAATACCCGCAAACTTTTCTTTTGATTCAGATTGAAAACGTTGGTATACCTGGTTCTTAAAGGTATCACTTTTTCTATTCGAAATACTTTCATAGTATTTCTTTGTTAACCAGTATTCATTAATACAACTGTCGCATTTGATTTTTCTAAGCCCGTAGTAATTAAATTCAAGCGAGTTGTTTTGTCTCCCCTTTGTATTATGATTAACAAATGATGTTATCAAATTATCAAACGCAAGTGATTTTACTTTATAATATCCTTCAAGGCTTGAGTTTTCAATTTCGTTAATCTCTAATACATCTACGGTTTGGCCGGTAAATTTTTTATTGATGTTAAAACTTATTGATACCGCAATGGCGCTATATAAAGCGTAAAGTACAAGATGAAGAAGATGATCGTTATCAAAATTCTTTGTAACAATAAATAACCGTTTTCTTACCGTTAAAAAACCAACAAATGCTATAAGTAAAGGGATTACATATTTGTAGGTTTCTTGATCAAGGTTTAAAGGATTGCCAAAAACAAAAATTGATGTTACTATTATATAATTGGCGATGGCTAAAAGCGTAAAAGCTAAAATAATAGGAGCAAATACCCATATTATTTTAACCCTAAGGTGTTCAGGTTTAAATGGTGATTCTTTTTTCGTTTTAATTTTTTTCATGGATAGTGTAAACCATTGAACACGTTTATGGCAATATTCGATTTTTAAGATTGACTAGGCCAAGTCAGAGCCTATAAATTAAGAAAAAATAAATCATAAATTTTGTGTTAGTAAGTAGCTGGTAATAGCCTTTATAAAAACAAGGTCACTTTTAGCTATCTGCCAAACAGCTTATGAGCGAGTTGAAACAAGCTGCATCTAAACTATTCACTTTTACATCATGCTTACATCACAAGCAGACAACTTTAAAAAAATGACAAATTATATTGAAAAATTGAACGTGTTTTCTCTCAATTGAATTTGTAAAACTAAATGATATTTCAGGTTGTCAGTAAACCCAATACTGAGCAAAATAAAAGATCAA
>JBMYOR010000836.1:0-1547 GCA_049599535.1 Bacteroidia bacterium
TGGCTATTTCAGCCGCTTCCTTTTTAGGGTAACCATAAATACCTGTGCTAATATTGGGGAAAGCAATAGTTTTTAATCCATTTGCTTCAGCAAGCTTTAAACTCTTCTTATAGCATGAGCTTAGCTTTTCACGTTCATTTGATTTTCCACCATTCCACCTTGGGCCTACGGTATGTATTACTTTTTGGCAAGGCAAATTGCCGGCATTGGTAATTACAGCTTCTCCTACTTTGCAGCCACCTTGCCGGTTTCTTATTGAAATACACTCCTCTAGTATTTGCTTGCCGCCAACTCGGTGAATAGCGCCATCTACCCCACCGCCACCTAATAATGACGTGTTGGCTGCATTTACAATGACATCGCATTCAACTTTTGTGATGTCGCCTTTTAAAAGTTCAATCTTCATTAGTCCATAATTTCCAAAACGGGTGTCGATCATGCTCTCAAAGATTAATTCGATGGAATGAATTCCATCGTTTCTGATCAGTAGCGAGCGATTTTAATCGCTCGTGCTCAGATTATATTGAATAATTAGATTTTGTTTTTCAAAAACCGACACCTCTAATTTCCAATTCAAAAGAAACCAATTCAAATATTTCTCACAATTTTATTTGCGTAAATAAAACACATATTTATATTTGTGTACGATTAACACAATTAAAAATGAATACCGCAGTAATAGTTGCCCGATTTCAGACCCCTTACTTACACCAAGGGCATACATCACTAATAGACTCAATACTAGCTCAACACGAAAAGCTTGTAATTGTACTCGGAATCTCTCCTATTGCGCATACTGCCAAAAACCCTTTTGACTACCACACAAGAGAGAAGTTGATAAAAGCTGAATATCCAAACGTGATTGTACTTCCGCTAAAAGACCATAGAGATGACCAACACTGGAGCCATAACCTTGATAACCTTCTTAGTGACACTTTCCCTTTTGAAAGCTTTGAACTTTACGGCAGTCGCGATAGCTTTATTCCATTCTATTCAGGTAGATTTTTAACTACCGAACTCCCCGAACATGGAAACTTTAATGCTACAGAAATACGCGAACTGTATGCGGAAAAAGTTCAGGCATCTGAAGACTTTAGAAACGGTGTTCTGTACGCCTGTTTTAGACAATACCCAAAGGTTTATAGCACGGTAGATATTGCGGTAATTGACAAAGAAAACGATAAGATACTTTTAGGTCAAAAGCCCGACAGCAACAAATGGCGCTTGTTTGGCGGCTTTGCTGACCCAAGAGATAATTCATTTGAAGAAGCCGCAAAACGAGAGTTAATCGAAGAATGTGGCCCCATTGAAACCACCAATTGGCAATATGCAGGATCCTTTAAAATTGACGATTGGCGTTACCGAAACGAGCGTGATAAGATTATAACAACTCTTTTCACATGCGAATATTTAACGGGAGCTCCCCTTCCGCAAGATGATATTGCCAACTTGGCTTGGTTAAACCTAAGCGAATTACCTGATTTATTAATCAATCAACAGATTGCTGACGAGCATGAAGTTTTGGTTGAAAGAATAGCCTCATCCCA
>JBMYOR010000837.1:0-1545 GCA_049599535.1 Bacteroidia bacterium
GTTTGCCCAAATGCTATGGCTTCATTTTTTATTGAAATTTCTGACGCTGATAAAGGCGATACTTTAGATACTGAATTTATTAGCAACATTCCAAATGCCACATTAAAATTAGTGGAAGGTAAATTAAAGGACACATTGTTTGTTGAGTTCCCTACATCAATTAAGCAAAATGGCAATTATTATGATATTCATATATCTGCAAAAGACCGTAACTGCGGCTTTTTCAATGAGAGTTCAGCAATCTTCACCATTTTTATAACCGATCTGGACACCCCTTCGTTTAGGGTAAACCCTAAAATAACCAATTGCGATGACTATAGCTTTGAATTAGATGTAAGAGACAATCACCAGTTTTATGCGGCCAATTGGTATATTAATGGAGTGGAACTAAAAGATAGCGTAAAAAATATCGATCATAAGTTTAAGACAAAAGGTGTTCACTGGATAAAAGCTCAATACAATGCCTGTGGTTTAAAAAAAGACTCAGTAAAAATTAATATCAGAAACCTAAATGATCTAGTAATACAAAACTTGAACGACACCATAGTTTGTAGTGCCGATTCTCTACTATTAAAGCCTAAACTTAAAGGTGGCTCTGGCTTTTGGCAGCTTAATTCAATCACAAAGTATGGCGGCCTATTTGTTGACACCACAAAAACAAGATCTGTTGAAGGATATTTTGATAACATTCGTGTAAGCGAAGTTTTCCCACTCACTCTAAGCTTTATAGACTCCAACGGCTGCACAACCGATACAACTTTAAATATTGATATACGAAAAAGCCTTGAAATTGATCTACAAAAAGACATTAGCATTTGCGATGGAAATGCTCAGTTTATAAACTTAGCTGACTCAATGGGTGGCGAATGGTTTGGGACTTTAATCAACAATAACATTGTTAGTCTTTTTTCATCAGACACCGGCACCTTTAATTTTCATTACAAACACGTAGCTCCTAAATCATGTTATCACGATAGCGCTCTATTGCGTTTTTATCATCCACCCAACATTGATATAAGCCAATACAATAGAGTATGCACAACTATTGATACGCTGGCCCTTTATGCTAAGCCAAAAGGTGGTACTTGGAAAGGCAACTCAATATTTGACAATGAATACTTCTCACCATCTAAAGCAAGTTGGGGTAAACATTGGTTAAGTTATGAATATGATAGCCCCAATGGTTGTAGCGATATAGATAGCATTGAAATGATAGTTGCCCGAACTTATCCCAAAGCTCAAGTTCCTGACTCCATGATTGTATGTGAAAACTCAGGGAAAATTGAAATTATAGGTTTACCAAACTCCGGTAAGTGGAAATTTAATGGGCAAGTTTCAGACAGCAACTATTTTAGAACAAACTCTAATAAATTTAAGCCAGGTAATTACTCAATTAGTTTTTTTAATACAGATTCAAATCGGTGTGTAGGCCGTGCCCAAACTACACTTAAAATCAACGCCTTACCTAACATTTCATTTTACAATGACTCTATTGTTAAACTAAATGATACCCTTGAAATTATAAATTATGAAACAGCCAACCAT
>JBMYOR010000838.1:0-1539 GCA_049599535.1 Bacteroidia bacterium
GACGATATTACCTTATCGGCAATTGTAATAACTTTAGTATCACTGTTTTTGCTATTGATTTGGGAACGTCCGTTTATTAAAAAAACTACTATTGGCCAAATAATTCCTGGTCCGCTATTGGCAGTTATTGCAGGTATTTTAATTACTCTAGGCATAAAAGGAACCGAATGGGAACTTATAAGTGAGCATTTGGTACAAATACCCAGCATAGGTAAAACTGGATTTGCCAACCTTATTACTTTTCCTGACTTTAGCATGAGTACAATTACCAATCCTTTAGTGCTAAAAACCGCGGTAGTAATTGCTGTGGTGGCTAGCCTCGAAACCTTGCTTTGTGTTGAAGCAACCGATAAACTTGACCCACACAAAAGAGTAACCCCCACCAATAAAGAACTTATTGCACAAGGCACCGGAAATGTAATTGCCGGACTTATTGGCGGCTTGCCTATTACCCAAGTAATTGTCCGTAGCTCTGCCAATATTCAAAGCGGAGGCCAAACTAAAATGGCTGCCATTGTACACGGAATTAGTTTAGCTATTTGTGTTTTGGCAATACCTAATATTTTAAATATGATACCTTATGCCAGTTTAGCAGCCATTTTATTTATTGTAGGCTATAAACTTGCCAAACCACAGGTATTTATTGAAATGTACAAAAAAGGATATGCTCAATTTATTCCTTTTGCTGTTACCTTTTTTATATTGGTTGGCGTTGATTTATTATGGGGCGTAGGTATGGGCTTAGCTGTGGCTATTTTCTTTATTCTAATTAATAATTACAGAACCCCGTTTTACTATGACCTAGAGTGTACCGATGGCCGTATAAAAATTGATATGAGCGAAGATGTAACCTTTATTAATAAGGCCAATATTATTAAAACGCTTAAAAACATTCCAAAAGATGTAACACTCGAAATTGATGTTACCCGATCAAACCATATACATCCTGATGTACTTGATATTATAGATGATTTTGAGTCGACAGCGCATGAGCGTAATATTAAACTGGTAAAAGTTGGTTTTGAAAACTTAAACTCTGAAGGTATTGTAAAAGACCGAAAAGCTGCATTTGAAGCCGAGCTTGCCAAGCAACGAAGCGCCATTGGCAAGGCTTAACACTATTTGCGTAACAGTGTAATGGAGCCTGTGCGTGTTTTTACTTGATCGCCAATTAATTGGTATTTGAAAACATAAAAATAGGTGCCAGCGGTGCAATCTTCTTTTACATTAAATTTTCTGCCATTCCACAAGTAGTTAAATTCATCACTTTCAAATACTTTTTCGCCCCAGCGATTGTAAATAACAAGGTCATATTCTATATGGCCTTTTATTAATATTTTAAATTTATCGTTAAACCCATCATTGTTAGGGGTAAGTACGTTCGGAATCCATACATTTCTTTCAATTCGTATCCATTGGCAAACTGAATCAACACAACCCTTTTCATTTATTGCTACTAAGCAGATTTGCCTTTCGCCTGTTTCGGTAAACTGATAACTTAGCGGTTCGGTATGGGTTGTAAAAATAGACTCATCATCA
>JBMYOR010000839.1:0-1536 GCA_049599535.1 Bacteroidia bacterium
TTTATTTTATTAGTAATAGAAGTTACTGGTATTTATATTCTCAGTAATCTTAACCAGCAAAATGAGAATTTAATACTTGACGAGACTAATAATCAAATAAAAAGTAGCTATGCAGCTATGATAAATAGCTACAGGTTATTAACTGAATCTATTTATGAAAATGAAATTAATCAACCCCACATACTTAAACTATACAAACAAGCCAATGGTGCCGATAGCTTAAAAAAACAACAAATAAGAGATAGTTTATTTAACTATTTATCAAACACCTACAATTATCTTAAAACTAAAAATATTAGGCAGTTGCATTTTCATCTGCCTGATAATAAGAGTTTTCTCCGATTTCATAGGCCTTTTAAAAATGGAGATGATCTTACAAAGGTTAGAACTTCGGTTAAACTAACAAACCAATTAAAAAAACCGCATTTTGGGTTTGAAGAAGGAAGAATATATAATGGATATAGAAATGTATTTCCATTAATTTACAAAGGCAAACATTTAGGGTCTGTTGAAATTAGTTTTACGTTTAGTGCAATTAGCGCTTATTTAAGTGGTCAAAACACCTTTTGCAATCTTTACATCAACAAATCAGTTTATCAAAAAAAAGTATTTGAATCTGAAAAGATAAATTATTCACCAAGTAAAAATTTTGAAAACCTGGTTTATGAAAAATGCTTTGTTTACAACCAAAAAGATAGTGTTTTACATTTTAGCATAATTGAAAATAACCTTGATCAAATTAATGAGAACTTTAAAAGGAATGAAACTTTTTCGTTTATAGCTTCAGTTAATAATAAAAGTTACACTTTAACTTTTTTAACTATTAACAATCTAAATCAAGAAAATGTAGCCTATTTAACAATTTTAAAAGAAAACAAAACCTTAACAGAGCTCAGGGTCCATTATTACATTCAACTTTTATTACTTACGCCTTTATTATTTATTTTATTTTCAATAGTTTACTTATACATACAGGCCAAAAGGAGAATTGCCCAAAAAGCTAAAATTCTATTAGAAAGCGAAAACCGATTTAAAATAATTTTTAAAAAAGATAGAAACATTAAGTTAATGATTGATCCTGAGAGTGGTAAAATTCTTGACTTTAATGCAGCTGCCGAATCATTTTATGGTTACAGCAACTTAGGCAATATGTATATTCATGAAATTAATCAAGAGAGCAAAAATGACATAATTCGTGAGATGCAATATGCTGTAGAAAACCAAAAAAATCATTTCAATTTTGTTCATAAGCTAAAAAATGGGGTGCTAAAAAATGTTGAAGTACATTCATCATCAATTAACCTGAAACAAAAAACAGTACTTTTTTCAATAATTCATGATGTTACCGAAAAAGTAAAAGCTCAAAATGCTTTAATAGAGAGTGAGAAAAAGTACAAATCAATTATTAACAAACTAAACGATATTTACTACCGAGTTGATACTGAAGGTAATCTTGAATTTGTGAGCCCATCTGGTGTAAATCAATTAGGTTATGATTCTGAAAACGAGTTAATTGGTAAAAATGTAGCGGAGTCA
>JBMYOR010000840.1:0-1533 GCA_049599535.1 Bacteroidia bacterium
TACAGAAGGTTTTTGAAAACCACTTTGAAATAATTTCAATTGAGACTTATAAGGAATTTGATGAAGGTGATTCATTAGTTCTAATAGCTAAAAAGAAGTGATATGAGCAGTAATATTCTTGTGCGAGATATGATGGAGTCAGATACAGAATTTATTGCTGATTACTGGCTCAATTCTGATCCTGAGTTTTTGGTTTCGATGGGTGTTGATTTGGAGAAACTACCGCCACGCGAAGGATTAATCAATATACTTAAAGGGCATGTAAATACACCTGATAAAGAGAAAAATTCTTTAGCTCAAATTCTGCTGATTGATGGCAAACCTTGCGGTCATTGCAATATAAATGAAATAGAATTTGGCGTTTCAGCCAAAATGCACCTGCACATTTGGTATGCTGAAAATAGAAGGGCAGGAGTCGGTAGCCAAATGGTAAGAAATGCCATTCCTGTTTTTTTTGAAAGGCTAAAGATTAAAACACTTTGGTGCGAACCTTCGGCTAACAATCAAGCACCCAATAAAACGTTACTAAAACTTGGATTCGAATTTGTAAAGTCTCACATGGTTGTGCCTGGTTCTCTTTGCTTTAAGCAAGAAGCAAATCTTTATAAGTTGTCCCAAGCTCGGTTCCGTGATTTATATTAAAACTAGATTAGATTTTTATTAATGGAATTCATAAAGAATTTTCATTTTGATAAGTGTCATAAATCAATAGAACATTATTGCTAAATCATTGTTTTTGCAGCTCGAACGAATATTTGGCTGTTTATTATGGACAATGGAAAAAAGAAGGTGGCGGCTTCTAATTCGCCTGCAACAGGTTTGGAAAAAAAGGCCGTTCCACCAGAAAATTTCACCAAAGGAAAAGTAGAAAAACCTGCTGATAAAGCGGCAGGGATAAAAGGGGTAACCGTGGCTTTGAAGCATATAAACGATGAGATTGGCGCCAATGCCATGACCACCGTAATGCCTAAGCTTAATCAATTTGACGGCTTTGATTGCCCCGGTTGCGCTTGGCCCGATCCTGATGAGAAGCGGTCTTTTCTTGCTGAATATTGCGAAAACGGTGCAAAAGCAGTTGCCGAAGAAGCAACTCAGAAAAAAGCCGACCCTGCATTTTGGGCAAAGCATTCCGTTTTTGAGTTGACCAACTTTAGCGATTATGAATTGGGGAAATCAGGTAGAATTACCCACCCCATGTATTTGCCTGAAGGGGGCACCCATTACCAACCCATTGAATGGGAGCAAGCATTTGATATTGTTGCTGATGAGCTGAAAAAGCTCAACGATCCAAATGAAGCTATTTTTTACACATCGGGAAGAACCAGCAACGAAGCCGCTTTTATATATCAATTATTTGTCCGCTTTTTTGGTACCAACAACCTGCCCGATTGCAGCAACATGTGCCACGAGAGCAGTGGCGTTGCGTTAACCAAAACACTTGGTTTGGGCAAAGGCTCAGTTAAGCTAGAAGATTTCAAGAAAGCCGATGTGATCATGATATTTGGTCAAAACCCAGGCACCAATCATCCGCGC
>JBMYOR010000841.1:0-1529 GCA_049599535.1 Bacteroidia bacterium
CCTAAAAGAGCAGAAATTATGATAGGAAAATATTTGACCAAACGCATTTATTTCAATTGGCGAATGCCAGTTACAGTTAATAATATCATTGTAATTGCACCATTTAGCAATAAAACCAAAAATCCTAGTTTAAAATCCCAAAGTTCAACCAAAGCCATATTTATAAAATAAGTACTAACCGCGGAAGCAATGGCTAAAAATGGAACCAAGGAGTCATTGGCTTTAACCTTTGTAAATAGCCCAAGCGCAAACATTCCGAGTAATGGCCCGTACGTGTATCCCGCTGCTGTAAACAGTTGATTAATAAGCGAGTCGTTGTGTAGTGATTTAAAAATCACAATTACAATAAAGAGCAAAACTGAAAAGCCAATATGAACAACATAACGCTCTTTTAGTCTCTCATCCCCTTTTTTAAATCCTAAAAAATCAACACAGAACGAAGTAGTTAGTGCAGTTAAAGCACTATCGGCACTTGAGTAAGCAGCTGCAATCAAACCTACGGTAAATACTAATCCAACTACAGGCCCTAAATGATTAATAGCCAAATGCGGAAACAATTGATCTTTTCTAATTCCTGTAAATTCACCTGTTACAGCATCTTTTATTTGAATAGGAAAATCGCCCAAGGCTTCAGTTAAAACCAAGCCATTTTCTGTTCCGTATAAATACAAAAGTGCTCCTAATGATAAAAAAAGCAGGTTAACAGGAACCAATGCAATACTCATCCAAGTAATATTTTTAGCGGCTTCTTTCTGATTTTTACACGTAAGGTTTTTTTGCATCATATCTTGATCAAGGCCTGTCATGGTAATTGTAATAAACATACCGGCCAAAAAGTGCTTTACAAAATGATTGCCTTTGCTCCAGTCCCAAACAAAGGTTCCTGAAAAAGCAGATTCAGAGATTTTTGTAGCCATTTGTGATATGCTCCACTCCATTTCGCTACTGATAAACCAAACGGCCAGGCCTGCTGCTAGCAGCATAAACGTAGTTTGTAGGGTATCTGTCCAAACAATGGTTTTTATACCACCTTTAAACGAGTACAGCCAAATAAGCAAAATAGTAACTGCTACGGTGGCCCAAAAAGGTATGCCCATTGGCGCAAAAACAAAGGCATCTAAAACAAAAGCCACCAAATAGAGTCTAAATGATGCTCCAATAATTCTTGAAACCAAAAAGAAACCGGCGCCAGTTTTATAGCTATTTACACCAAAACGAGTTTGTAAATAACCATAAATGCTAGTTAAATTTAGTTTATAATAAAGCGGTATAAGCACTCCAGCAATTACAGCATAGCCTATCAAATAGCCTAAAACCATTTGCATATAACTAAAGCCATCGGTCACCACGGCTCCTGGAATTGATATAAACGTAACCCCAGACAAAGAAGCGCCAATCATTCCAAAAGCCACCAAATACCAAGGTGAGCTTCTGTTTCCGGTAAAAAAGGTGTCGTTATCTCCTTTTTTACCAGTAATCTGAGCAATTAAAATCAGTAAGCCAAAGTATAAAGCTAAAACTATGAGTAT
>JBMYOR010000842.1:0-1529 GCA_049599535.1 Bacteroidia bacterium
TTCGCACATCGCATAAAGCACCTTCTAAACAGTTTTCAAGGTTTTCAACCAAGTGCTTAACCGCCTCAGCTGAAATATCTACGGGCCTGTAAATAAAGTCTAGCCCACGTTTTTCTAAATGATCTAAAAAATACATGATCTTACTCCCATCGCCCGCGCCCAACTCTATTATCTCAACGGGCTTTTGAGCATTATAAGCCAATAGATCACAAATCTTTAAAGACTTGTATTCAAGAATTTCTGTTTCAGCATTTGTGAGATAATACTCTGGCAATTGCATAATTTGCTCAAAAAGCCTTGATCCTTCATCATCATAAAAATATTTTGATGAAAGCGACTTCGGTTGAGCACTTAGGCCATCAAACACATCTTGCGCAAATGCATTATCTAATATTATTTCGCTAGTCTTATCCCGTTGTATTGCCATCGTAGTTCTGGATGAAAAAAGTTTCTATATGTTTTTCTTGAATGCCCTTTTGGTGTGGCAATAGATGCACCGCGCAACACCATTTGGTTACTCATAAATTTTCCGTTGTACTCACCAACGGCACTTGGGCTAATATCAAATCCAGGATAAGGTAAATAGCCCGAGTTGGTATGCTCCCATCGTTGCCCCCAATTCAATTGATCGGCTGCTGCTTCCCATTCAAACTCAGTGGGCAGGCGCATGCCTTTCCAAGCCGCAAAAGCATTGGCTTCGTAGTAAGAAATATGTGTAATTGGAGCATTTGGATGCAAATCTTGCAGACCACCCAAAGTGTAATGCTTCCATTCGCCATTATGCTTTTCCCAATAAAGTGGGGCATCAATGTTGTTTTCCTTTAGCCAAGTCCAGCCGTCATCAAGCCAATGTTTAAATTGTTGATAGCCACCCGAATTTACGAATTCTAAATATTCTGCATTAGTCACCAGTTGGTTTCTAATTTCAAATGCCGGTAGCCAAACCTTGTGCGCTCCTAACTCATTATCAAAGCAAAAACTATTGCCACTATAGCCAATTTGATGAAAGCCTTCTTCAATGCTAAGCCACTCCCCATTCTTGGCTTCAATGTCAATTCCAAAGCCCTCTTCTAAATAAACAGGATAAAAAGGATTGAGTGAAAATGAGTATTTCAAATCAGTGATCAGAAGCTCCTGATGCTGCTGCTCGTGATTTAGGCCCAACGTAATGAGATAGGCGTTTTCATGGCTCACTTCACCTGCTAATAAAGCTTCCATGTTTGCATCAACATACTTTCTGTAGTCTCTAACATCATCTAATGAAGGTCTAGAAATTTGGCCGCGCTTTGCTCTATTAAAAGGCTTACCCACGGTTTGGTAATAGCTATTATAGAGTTTTACGTAACTATCATTAAATGGGCTGTAACCTTTCATTGAAGGCTTCAACACCATTTCTTCAAAAAACCAAGTGGTATGGGCCAAGTGCCATTTGGCCGGACTCACAAAAGCATCGGGCTGTAAGTTATGGTCTTCAATTGTGAGCGGTTTACAAAGCTCAAGTGTTTTGCTTCTTATTTTTTGATATTGAG
>JBMYOR010000843.1:0-1520 GCA_049599535.1 Bacteroidia bacterium
CTTACAGTGTACTCACCACTTACTTTCGGAACAAATGAAATAGTGCCTTTATCATTAACTTCAGCTTCACCTTCAAAGTCGCCCACTTTATATTTTGCCTGAATTGACCCTGGATTAATTGAATCTTTTGGTACTCCTTCAATTTGTGGTTCTATTTCAACTGTTTCATTAACATTAAACCAAGGCCTTGCTTGTTGCAATACCAAGGTAGATGCTTCATTATCTTCATTTTGATTTTTACGAACCGATGCTATTCCTGTTTTTATAAATAAATTTTCTAAAAAATCCCTTTCATATTTATCTAATACCAAATACTCAACTAGCCTAACTTCAGATTGAAATTTAGATAGCATCATTTGAGTTACACTTAGAGGGGTCTTTTTGAAATAAAATTTCTCCCATGAAATAAATTTCCCTTTTGATGTTTGAATTTCTTCTTTAACCACCAAAATGCTATCTAACAAACCCTCTTGTCCATCATTTAAATATGGCCTTATGCTATTTTTATATTCTTGAATCCAGTTTTTTAAATTTTTGGCTCTATTTGTATTAAGCATTAAATGATCTACCAAATCAAACTCTTTACTTTTAGCTGGATAACCATATTTATCTAAGCCTCCGGTTTCATTTATAAGAAAGCTTTTCAGCCTTTCTATTCGATTAAAGGCACTATCGCTAATCTCAGATATTAACCTGTATTTAAAGCTGTCAGTTAAATTTTTGAAACTTACTTTACCTCCAACTTTTTCAAACATTATAAACTTCTTACTTTTTAACGAAGCCAATTGAGCAGATGTTTGCTCAAAAGATCTATTAGTATCATTAATAGAATCTAAAAAGTCTGATGGTACGTAAATAAATACCAAGGCAATAAAGAGTAGATACAAAAGACTAATTGCCTTTTGCCTTAACTTGCCGCTATTTGAAACGTCTTCGCTCAATTTTTTATACTTGGTATTATTCGTTAATGGCTTTGCTTGCAGCTTCACTTACCTGACCATAAGCTGCGTTTAAATTATGCATGCGTTTGGCTAATTGCTCTAGCTCATATTCGTAAGTTGATGATGCTTTATCTATTTTCTCAATACTCGTTCCAATTCTTTCAACATCGCTGTTTAGTTTATTGATTGAATCATTTAAAGAGACCATTGTGCTTGTAAAGCTGCTAATAGAGTTCACAAACTGCTTTGTATTTTTAAAATAAATCTCTTGCGCTTCAATTAAATCAATCTGATTTTTTTCGCCTCGGTATCGTGGGTCTAATTGCGGAAATACTTTTTCCCATTTTAGGCTATTTTCTTGTTTTTTAAATTCAATACCACTGTACAAGAAAATTATAGCCTCAGTAGTAAGACCCACTAAAAATAGTGTGTCGGCATAATTCCATCCTAAAAACTTAAACATTGCCCCTACGATTACAATCGCGGCTCCGGCTCCGTAAAAAAAGTTCTTAAAATCGAACGCACCTTTGTTCTTCTTAGGCATAGTACTCTAGTTAGACTGGCTTTAATGGTCAAACA
>JBMYOR010000844.1:0-1516 GCA_049599535.1 Bacteroidia bacterium
TTTTTTAAAGAAGATGTAATGACTTTTGTGCTTGACCTTGACTTAAAAGAAGAAAACTATTTTGAAAGCATGATGTGCGATATAAAACTTGAAATTAACCTTGAAATTAAAAATTAAGAAATGAGATACCTATTATTAACAGCCCTATCATTAACCCTTGCATTCGGATTTTCATCATTTAAAGCTGATAACGAAGGCGATAGACTCATTGGAGTTTGGGAGCCGAGCAATGGAAGAGCTAAAGTGAAAGTTGAAAAAATTGGAGAAAAATACTTTGGCAAGATTGTTTGGTTAAAAGAACCCGTAGACCCAGAGACTGGTAAGAAAAAAGTTGACAAAAACAACCCTGATGAGAGCATGAGAAGCACCCCACTTTTGGGTTACCGAATGCTCAAAGATTTTACCTACTCTGGTAAAAACACATGGGAAAACGGCACTATTTACGATCCGCTAAACGGTAGCACATACAATTGCGTGATAAATATGACAGACAATAACACGCTCGATATTAGAGGCTATATTGGTGTAAAAACCTTTGGAAGAACTGACATTTGGAAACGTTTGGTTATTTCTAAAAAGAAGAAAAAGTAATCAACCTATCAAAACAACCTAAAGAACATCATGCGAGTAATTCATAAGATTTGGATAATTATTGTGGCTTTTGTTGTACCTGCATTTGCCTTTGCTCAAGAAGATACAACGGCAACTGAAGAAGACTATAGCATGTACGACGACTTTGGCTATGCAGATGAAGGTTCTGTAGAGTTTGCAAATGCCAAAGTAATCGGAATAAGCCCTGCAAGATTCATTTCTATTGGATACGACTATCAAGCAGGATATGATATTGAAGCAGGCTCTATGCTAGATGGTATAGATGCTAATGCAGCGCAAACTGCCTCTGTTTTAAGTACTCAAGGTGTTAGGTTAGCAGCAAATGTTCCTGTTCTATCAAAAAACAGCATACTAATTCAATTAGGCGGGCAGTATTGGAATATGAACTACAATTTTGACAATGCTAACGACTTAAATAATCCTTTGTTAAACACCTTAAGCGAAAATGGTCTTTCAACCTTTGGGTTAAATACTACCATTTACAAACCTTTTAATGGCGAAACCTTTATGTTGGCGCAAATAAATGCCGACATGAATGGTGACTTTGCTTTTGGAGCCTTTCAGCCAATGAATTACAACAGATATTCAGTTGCAATATTGTTAGGAAAAAGACCAAGCGATTATAAGCAATGGGCTTTTGGTTTAAGTAGAACTTACCGAGCTGGTGAACTTAATTATGTACCCATTTTTATGTACAACTACACTTCGCAAAACGAGAAATGGGGAATTGAAGCCTTATTGCCGGCTCGTGGCCATGTTCGCTATAAATTTAGCGCACGTAGTTTGCTTATGTTTGGTTTTGAGCTTGAGTAAAATTCATATATTTCAACTTCAATCTGATAATCAGTCTCTTTTAAAAAATCAGCTACGTTTAAAACAGCCTTATGTTCAATTTTCGAAGTAA
>JBMYOR010000845.1:0-1514 GCA_049599535.1 Bacteroidia bacterium
CAAATGTTCGCTACATATAGCGCAGGCTTTTATTTCGGTATTTAGTTTTTTTAGCATAAAGAGTTATTTTACCAGCAAGAATTCAAAATGTTTAGCATTGCCATCAAAAACATAATCGGTGCTAATATGAATTAATGTAGCATTAACCTTGGCAGCACTTTTTGATAAATATTCAACAGCTTTTGCATTTACATTATACGCTGTTTTGCTTTCATCTTCAGCATTATCAACGGCTGTATATGCTGCGCAATTTACAATGTAGTTTGGGTTAAAGCTTTTAACTACACTTGTAACCAACTCACCATCAGTTATATCAAGCTCTTTTCTGGTGTAAAACTTAAACTCAATATTATTATAATCACTGGCAAGCTGCTGCATCTCCCAACCTAACTGACCGTTTGCACCTGTTACCAAAACTCTGTTTAATCCACTCATATTTTCAAATTAAGTCAAATCTAAATATTGCATTGTAATATCAAAGATTATATTGCAAAGGTGCAGCTCGAATTCAACGATACTAAATCAATTGATGAAAAGGAAACTCTTTTTGTGCAAGTAATTCTCCCTTTGGCAGTTGAAGGCACTTTTACCTATCGAGTACCGCGTTTGTTAGAGTCTGAAGTTAAGTTAGGTAAGCGAGCTACAGTACAATTTGGTAAACGACACATTTATACTGGTATAATTACTGAAGTACATAACCGTGCCCCAAAAGATTTTAGCCTAAAGTATGTATTAGAAGTACTTGATGAAAATCCGCTCATAAGCGCTAGGCAAATTAAATTTTGGGATTGGGTGGCAAAATATTACTTATGCTCACTTGGCGAAGTAATGGAAGCATCAATGCCCAGTTATTTAAAGCTTAAAAGCGAAACACATGTGGTGTTGCACCCTAATTACTTAGAAACCCAAAAAGATCAAGAACTTAGTAGTCACGAAAAACTTAGCATACAGGCTCTAGAGCATGAAAAAGAATTGAGCTTAAGCGATTTACAAGAGCTTTTGCATATTGGCAATGTAATGCCTGTTGTTAGATCATTACATTACAAAGGCATTATTTTAACCATTGAAGACATTAAGCAAAACTATAAACCAAAAAAAGAGAAGCGCATTGGCCTTAACCCTGAGTATAGTGAAGATGAAACCCTAAATGCCATTTTTGAAGTTTTAGAATCTAAAAAATCAACTCAAAAACAAAGCAATACCCTTACCGCCTTTTTACAAATAAAAAACAACAATTCAACTGTTTTAAAAAGAGAATTAACAGCACACGAAATGGTTTCGCCATCATCGTTACAATCCTTGCTAAAAAAGGAAATTTTACAAGAAATTGAAGTTGAAATTGACAGGTGGAAAGTATCTGATGTAAAACAAAAAGAGTTTAGTTTAAATGAGTATCAGTCTAAGGCTTTAGAGCAAATTAAATCAGAATATTATGTTTTGCTTAACTCTGATGTAGAAGTTACAGAAAATTGGTTAAATCCAATGATAGAGCTTTTAGATGATGATTTAACAGT
>JBMYOR010000846.1:0-1513 GCA_049599535.1 Bacteroidia bacterium
GGAAGAGAACTTGTTCTTCCACCTACGGGGGAAGTTAGAAGGGGGCAAACAAATGCGCGCAGATCTATTTGTTAGGTTGTGGTATGATTGCAGGGAATCATTATAATTTATTTTATTACTTGAGTTTGATTCTAAAATTCGAACAGACTAGTACCACATTTTGCAAACCACAAAGATGATCTCAAAGCGTGTTTGAACCGACTCAAGAGAGCAAGTTTGCTTCCTAAAGGCTTACGGAATAGAGTTTTCGCTTCGTTTTGGCACAATACCAAAACGGAAGGCCTAGGCGGCTAGAGCTGAAAATTTACATAACTGCTGATAAAAAAACACTCTTTTAGCTGTTTTAAATAATAAACAATCGCCTATAAACTCATACCCTTTTGGATTTACCTCATCAAAAGCACCCCTCCCCTTAAAAAGTAAATCTCACCATTAAGGGCGGTTACCTTGGCGTGCCATATGTATTGATCTAGTTGGCAATCGGTGCTCTTAAAGGTACCATCCCAACCTTGGCTTATATCGTGGCTTTCAAACACACGTTCGCCCCAGCGGTTATATATTTTTAGGCTAAACTCATTAATACTTTCTATATCTTCAAGTAGCGCCCAACCCTCAATGGTAAAATAGTCGTTAAGTCCATCGCCATTAGGGCTAAAGGCATTAGCTGCAAACATGCTAGGCACAGGTATTACCATGCGTGTATTAGAATAGCTGGTATCAGGGTTTTCGCCATTTTCAATTGCCTTTACCCTATAATAATAAGGCTCTTCGTAATTTAAATATGCGTATTCATCAATAATAAAGGTATCAGTTGTAATACCCAATTGTGTAAACCATTTGGCATTTGGTGGTTTAACTTCAACTATATATTCTTTAACTCCATTAAGCCATATTTTATATGGATTCCAGCTTGATTCTACCTGATTATTGTTCTGATTAACATTTAGCAAAATGCTTCGGCCAATATTACTTTTACCAGCAAGGTTGCCGCACTTATCTTTTACCTTAACTTGATAAGTATAATAAAAATCATTAATGAGTGCATTACTATCACTAATAAAAGTATCAGTTGTGGTTTGCCAAACTTTATTTTTACCACTAAGCTGCTCTTGTTTACTAATTTGATACTCAAGTTTACCCAATTGCTTGCCTTTGTGCCACGTGGTTACAATTTGCTTATCGTTTTGCACCGTAGTTAGCAATAACTGAAGTGGCTCATTTTGATACGTATATTCTGTTTTATGCCAAAGTGAGTTGCTATTAGATTTAAATGAGTGTACCGAATCTACAGCAAGTACTAAATAGTTATAAATTGAATCACAAAAACTTGAATCTACATAACTAGTTTGCCAACTAGGCACGGTGGCGAGTGGTCTGTAATTATTATTTTCGCTAGCTCTGTAAATGGTATAGTAGGCTACATTAATCCAACCTTTATAGGGGGTCCAACTTAATTCGGTAGCTTTTACATTGTTTCTGTTTACCATTAAATGCACCGTTTTGTGAGTATCAG
>JBMYOR010000847.1:0-1510 GCA_049599535.1 Bacteroidia bacterium
TAATACCGGCCCATTCACTTGAATTGGATTACAACCACGGTGGCCCTTTTGGAGCCTACATTAACGCTACTATGCAGAATAAATGGTTGGGGTATGCGGCTACTTTGCTTTTGGGATTTTTTAATTCGGTAATTATAAACAGCTTATTTGTTGAGCGAGAAAGCAGCCCTAGAAGTAGCCATTTGCCCGCTGCATTATTTTTAATACTATCAGGTGTGGCTTCTCAACCTGAATATATGCTACAAAATCAACTGCTTGTAGTATTTGTACTTGTTGCCTTGTTTTTTGTGCAAAAACTTGAATTTGCTGTAAGTGAAGTTAGTGATACTTTTTTTGCAGGATTTTTTATTGCTTTAGCTACAACGATTACCCCTTTTGCTGTTGCTTTAATTGTTTTTGTATTGCTAAGGGTGGGCAATACAAGGTGGGGATTTTTGCGTGTATTGTTTTTGCTAATTGTAGGCTTTATTGTACCCCTTTATTTAATATGGACCATCAACTTTTTATTTAACAACGGAAACGTTTTTATTGAAAGTTACACCCAATTGTACTCATTTTCATTTATTGGCATATCTAGTAAATTAACAGATCAGATCACTTTAATATTTTTTGGTTTAATAGGCCTAATCTCAATTTTTTCAACTTTAAACTCAAGTGCCTATAAAAATGTGAACCCCAGAGGTTGGTTGCAACTTTGGATGCTTTTTGCCGGCACCTATTTGATTGTTGGCTTATTTATTAAAGGGCAAAATGGTGCTTTTCAGTTGGCTATTACACCAGTTGCAGGGTTTGTTAGTTTCACCATTTTAGGCGAGAAACGTAAACTGCTGCGAAAACTTGTATTCTACTTAATTTTTATAACCATGTTAATTGATCATGCCAATACTATGGGTTTAATAGGTCAGTAGAAAAGTATTTTTTTGATCTTATGTACGCTTCTCTTGATTTTAATCTTTTGTTGAGCTCTTTTACCAATGCATTAAAATCTGATGTAAAGTTTGCCGCTGCAAAATCATTTGAAGGAAAAGGATCAGCAAGTTTGCGACAATCCTTGTTTAAAAAATGATAGCCTTCTTTACTAAACGAGTTAGGTTTTCCGTAAATGCTACCGGGTTTAAAAAACACATAAAACTCATTGGCTATGGTGCTAAACTTAACTTTTTGGCTGTTTATATCTTCTACCAAAACATCAAAATTTCCATTGCAAATTCTACTTTGCTCTTCAGTTGTAATAAAGTAAACTTTTGAATAATTGTAATGGGCTTTAAAAGCCTCTTTAATTCTCTTATTTTTTAGCCTAGCATCTATTAACACACTGTTTGCCTGAGCGGTATCACCTTTTTGATTGTAATATTTTGCCGTGTTATTTTTGGTACTAAGGCAAACCAGTACATTACCATTGGTAAGCCTAACCAGTTCAATTTCGGGGCCTCTACTTTTTATTGATTGCTTTTCAATTGCTTTTACTGTGCTGCCAAAACCTACTTTAATCTGAAACCCCAATTGCCCA
>JBMYOR010000848.1:0-1502 GCA_049599535.1 Bacteroidia bacterium
TGGTTTGCCTTTTGGATGTTGACCCGTGGCGGAAAACAAGCAGCTGCATAAAATTCACTACTATTGAATAATTACGCATCTACCCCATGCTGTTTAAAGTGTTCTGAACCTGTACCACCCATGCGGTAGGCCATTATAAACTTTATAGGGGTATCGGGAGTTGAACCATTAAATCAAAAATTAAGTTTTTCACCTATTTCATTCTTAGGGGCGAGCGATTGAAATCGCTCGTTACTGATCAGAAACGATGGAATTCATCCGTCGAAATGTCTTATGACATTATTCCCGATACCCCTTTCAGGTTTTTACATTCAAAATACTTGCACATATTCATAACAAACCGAACATAAATTTCTTCAATATATTAATTGTCAATTGCTTGTGGGTTTTGTTGATTTTTTATCAAGCCCTGCTTAGTTAGGTTAATAACTTCAGTAATAAAAAGTAAATAATTATAATAATGGCAATTTTTATTACACTAGCTGCTAAATATTCCAATGAATTTATAATCTAATACTAGCTTTAGGCGTAGCCCAAAAAATGAATGATTAGTGCAGCGCATTTTAGTTTTAAACTTACCGTTAGGTTGGCCTTTACTATATTCGACCAATAAGTATAATTAAACCATGGCCAAAAATTTTACAGTAAGCAACGATTCAATAGCATCAAACCCCGGCAATGCCATTCTTAATCCTTTTATTTGGATAAAACATGATGCAAAACGGGTGTTATTACTTTTTGCGCTTCTTGCTTTTTCAATAGTGCTGCTTGTTATAAAATCGGTTTGGTTTGGTATTCTGGCATTTATTCTTTTGGCAGTTAATGTTTTTTACTGGCTAAGAAAAAAAGAGCACTTTAAAAGTGGAGATTCAAATGGTGGCTTGGTAGTATCGGTAAACCCTACCTTGGTAGCAGTTGCAACTGATCTTACAAAAGGGTTTGGTGATTATCCGGTAATTAAAATATTAGAGTTTAAAACACTAAAAAACGTGAGTATTGGTGAGAGAATTGCTACGGTAGCGCTTTATAAGCCGTCTGAAGACGAATCATTACCCCATTGGCTTGACTTTGAGCCGTTGCCGCTTTCATTTGCAACAACCAACCCATTAGTTATAAAAAGTGCACTAGATTCATACAGTTTAGAGCATTGGGCCAATATTGAGCAAAAGCTAACAGCTTTACAAAAACCATATTCGGTTGGCCTGTACAAATCAGATATAGATCAAAGTGACTGGCCAAAAGCTTAAATATTCACCCCCCCTATTGTGCGATTTTGAGAAGTATCATATTCAATTTATAAGCATTTTATTAAGTTTACTTTAGGCAAATTAAAAGTGCAAACCATTGGCTCAATACTCGGCAATAACCTACTGCTCAAGGTTTATAGTTTTTAGGGGTATCGTGCGTTATACCATAAAGTCAAAAATTGAGTTTTTCGCTTAGTTAACCCTTAGTACGAGCGATTGAAATCGCTCGCTTCTGATCAGAAACGATGGAATTCA
>JBMYOR010000849.1:0-1497 GCA_049599535.1 Bacteroidia bacterium
TTGCATTTTTGGCTCTTACCCGCCAAAAATAGGTGTTACTGCTTACCAAGCTACTTATATTAGTGGTAAGGGTGTTTTCATTAATTGTAGTTACAATGGTGGTAAATGTGCTGTCAGTAGAATATTGCAGCTGATAGCCAGTAGCTCTTGCACTTGCATTCCACTCAAAGGTTTGGCCTGTGGCAGCGCTTATTGTATCAAAATTTATGGGCGAAACTAAAAGTGGAACTTCGGGTAGTGGATCAGCGGTTGTAAACTGCCAAGTGGTTGACCACGCAGAATTTCCGGTTGCATTTTTGGCTCTTACACGCCAAAAATAGGTGGTACTACTAGTTAAGCCTTTTACGGCGGTTGTAGGTGTGTTTATGCTCAAGGTAGTTACAATTGAATTAAAAGTACTATCAGTTGAATATTGTAGCGTATAGCTCGTAGCCTTAGTACTTGCATTCCATTTAAAGGTTTGGCTTGTGGTGGCACTTACAGTATCAAAATTTATGGGCAATGCTAAACTTGGTGCCGCGGGTAGCTCAAAAGCTGTAATAAATTTCCAGGTGGCTGACCATGGCGAGCTACCAAATGCATCGTTGCCCCGTACTCGCCAAAAATAGTTTTTGCCACTTTGCAAGCTACTCAAAGTAGTAGTTAGTCCATTAGTATTTACGCTTTTTACCTTACTCTCAAAAGTGCTATCAGTTGAGTAGTGCAGTGTGTAGCTTTTGGCACCCTTGCTCGATTTCCACTCAAAGGTGTGGCTTGTTGTGGCGCTTATGGTATCAGCGTTTTTAGGCGAAACCAAAATAGGCGCTACGGTAAGCTGATAAGCAGTAGTAAAGCTCCAAGGCTTTGTCCATTTGCTTGAATCATAGTTATTCTTAGCAAGGGCTCTCCAATAATATTTTGTACCATATTTTAGGCTTAATTTACTGGTAACTACTTGTAAGGTAGATATAGAATAGGCGGTACCTATGAGTTTTTGAACTGTACTTGCAGTAAAATCCGCGCTTGTATTTAATTCAAAAACATAATTTTTTGGGTCTTTTCGGTCTTCTTCAATTGCTACTCTTAAAACAGCATCGGTGGCCACATTTGTAACTTTATTACTTGGTGATATAAGTGCAATTGAGTTAGTTGTGGTAAAGCTCCAAACAGTACTCCATTGGCTGCTATCATTAGCATTTATGGCTCTTGCTCGCCAATAATATTTTGTGCCATATAATAAATCGCTGTTGAGATTTACAATCTGTTTGGGCTTGGTAAAGGCTGAATATTGATTGCCACTTGAGCGCTGCAACTGCGTAGAGTTAAAGCTTGAAGTGGTATCTAACTCAAACACATAATTAGCGGGCTTTTCATTTGCCTCTTCAATAGCTACTCGTAATGATCTCGATGTGTTTTCATTAATACTATTGTTTGCAGGCGAAACCAACGATAGGGTATCTAAGGTGGTAAAGCTCCAAACAGTACTCCATTGGCTGCTATCATTAGCATTTATGGCTC
>JBMYOR010000850.1:0-1493 GCA_049599535.1 Bacteroidia bacterium
AATTTGCCAAAAACCCGAATCATAATTGGTTCGGGATAGAACTGTTGTTGTGAAGCTCGAAGAATTACTACTCAAATACCAAAATCATCCTAAACTTACTGACCTAAGTAGCGCCATTTCTAAACCCCAAACCAAAATTCAGGTTAAAGGACTGGCAGGCTCTGCTTTATCTTTTATTACCGCCGCTCTAAGTCAAAAACAATCTTCTTTTCATCATCTATTAGTGCTCAATAGCTTTGAAGATTGCCAGTATTTGGCCAATGATTTAGAGAATTTTGTGCCAAATAGTAGGGTTTTGCTATTTCCTTCGCCGTATAAAAAGCACAAGTTCATTGAGGCTTTTGACAACAACCACATTCAGCAACGAAGCGAAGTTTTAGATAGACTCAAAAACGAGCTCAAAACCCCGCACTTTGTAGTTACCTACCCTGAAGCGATGGTAGAAAAAGTGGTTTCTGCCAATTTCATTCAAGAAAATACATTTACAGTTAATGTGGGCGATGAGCTTGATGTAGATTTTATTCTTGACTTTTTAATTGAGTACAATTTTGAGCGAGTTGATTTTGTTTATGAACCAGGTACTTTCTCCATTCGTGGCGACATAGTTGATGTATTTTCATACAGCAACGAAAAACCTTACCGAATTGAACTTTTTGGCGATGAAATAGAAACCATAAAAGAATTTGATCCTGAAACCCAACTTTCAGAGCGCAGGCTCCAAAGCATAAACATTTTACCAAATTTTGAGAATAAAGAATCGAGTAATGCAAGAGTAGATTTCTTTAGCTTTTTACCTGAAAACTTCTTGATTTGGAGTGAAGGGGTAACCGACTTTAATTCTGCAGTTGCCGATTTTCATGAAAGGGCCAAAAAGCTGCCTAAAGATGCTTCAGAAAAGCTGAAAAACACGCTAGAAAATCACCTGTCGACCCCTGATTCATTGGTTCAAAGTCTTGAAAACAGGAGATTGATTGAAATGACACCAACGCCGTTTTTTAGCGTAAACAGTAGGGTGCAATTCCATTTTCAACCACAACCGATTTTCAATAAAAGGTTTGAGCTATTGGCCGATAAACTTGAAACCAATAGAAATGCAAAAACATCAACCTATATATTTTCGGATAGCAAAAATCAGCTCGAAAGAATCTATTCTATTCTTGAAGATATTGAGCGACCAAGTGATTTTATCGCCATTTATAAAAACCTACACAAAGGCTTTGTTGATAATGACCTGAATGTTGCCTGTTATACCGAACACGAGATATTTAACAGGTTTAAAAATCCAAGGTCAAGAAAAACATACAATCAAGAAAAGGCCATATCTCTAAAGGAACTTTATCAATTACAACCCGGCGATTTTATCGTTCATATCGATCATGGGGTTGGTAAATTCTCTGGTCTTGAGAAAATTGACGTCACCGGCAAAAAACAAGAAGCCATAAGGATTCAATACAAGGGTGGCGATTTACTTTATGTAAACATTCATTCACTGC
>JBMYOR010000851.1:0-1477 GCA_049599535.1 Bacteroidia bacterium
GCTTATTTATGCCAAAAACAATGAGCTAGTTGATGGACTTATTGCTCAATTAAAAGTTTTAAGGGCATTACAAGGCCCTAACGGCGAAATACCGTCAAATTTCTCAATTGAAAAGGGAGAAATTAGCTCATGCAGTTTTGGGAGTTTAACGCCAAAATTTGATGGTATATGTTGGTATATAATTGCAATTTGCGAATTGGTAAAAACTAAGCGATTAAAATTTGAAGAATGGAAGACAAGCATTGAAAACGGTTTCTCATGCTTAGAAACATTAGAATATAATAAGAAAGGATTAATTTATACACCTATAGGGTCTGATTGGGCCGACGAATACATTTTATCAGGCTATGTGCTACACGTTCAGGTTTTAAGAATCTGGGCCTTGAAAATGGTAAACCAAATTGACGCAAACCCCTATTACAGCCACAAAATTGAGTTAATTCAAACAAGGTTAACCAACGAATACTTTAACTGTACAAGTAAAAGTAATTCAATGGGTTACTTAAGAGCGAGTATATCTCCCGCCGAAAATTTCGAAATATTTGATTTCGCATCAAATGTTATTTATGCGTTTGCTTTTTCTGATAATAAGTTATCAAATAATATTTTAAATTTTTTAAATGATAATTATTTATCAAACAAACAGTTGCCACCAGCCTTTACGCCAACTATTTTACCAGATGAAAAATATTGGAATCAGCTAAAACAATTTGAACTTTTTGGTTTTAAAAATGAACCCGGACATTACCATAACGGTGGAATTTGGTGGGTATGGTTGGGTTGGTACGCCAATAGTTTGAATAAAAATAACAGATTACACGAATTAAATACCCTTAAAAATATAGTATCGCAAAAACTAACCTTTTTAGGTGAATTTAGATTTTGTGAATATATAACACCTAATAATGCCGAAGGCGGCCAAGAACAAATGGCTTTTTCAGCAGCCGGAATAAAAATGATAATTGATAACAACTAAAAGCGGCAGTTTTGATAACATCAAAAGAGAATTTAAAAATCCCCGAAAAGCATGAGTTTTTCGCAGCTGATTTATTCAGCGAAATTAAAAGATACCATCTACCCAATAAAGCGGTTATTGCTTTTTGTGGTGAATCAGGAAGCGGAAAATCGGTAGCAACAATAGCTCTTTATAACTATTTAAAAGGGTTAGGTAAAAAAGTTATTACGCTGCATATGGATAACTACTTTCATTTACCACCATTAAAAAATCATAAACAAAGAGTTTTAAATATTAATTACGTAGGCAAAAACGAAGTGGATTTAAAATTACTTCAAGAGCATATTAATTCTTTTATTAAAAACGATGTTTCGTCAACCTTACCAATCTTAAATAAAAGTGGTGAAGAATTCTATTTTCATAATGTAAATTTTTCTAATTACGAATATTTAATAGTTGAAGGAACCTATGTTTATGAGCTTAGTAACTTAGACCGCAAGGTGTTTTTAGATCTTGATTTTA
>JBMYOR010000852.1:0-1471 GCA_049599535.1 Bacteroidia bacterium
AAAACAAAGCCCATGTGCACAATTTCAAAGGTTAAGGGCGTTCATTCTCAATATTTTCGTCCAAAATTCTGAGACTCAAAATACATGCGCTTAACTTCCTTATTCTTAGGAGCTTTTTTACTATTGTTTTGCGGTCAGTTGGCTGTTGCACAGACTACAGTTATTGAGTCTGACAATACCGCAGCATTCAATAAGGCCCACGATTTATTTCATAAACAAAAATATGCCGCTGCTCAAAGTGCATTTTTAAGATATATAAACGGCGCTAACAATGCCCAATTGGTGTCTGATGCAAGGTATTATATTTCGGTATGTGCCGCCGAACTAATGCTTAACAACACTGTTGAAAAAACCTTGATGTTTAGAGATGCAGACCCTATTAATACCAGGAATGCTAAATCTAAATTTACACTTGGCCAGTATTATTTCAGGTTAAAGAATTACCACGCAGCCCTTTTTGAGTTTATTCAAATTGAGCCTTTGGTAAGCCTTAATCCTTATGAGAATGAAGCTTACTACTTTATGACAGGCTATTGCCAATTTGTTGAAGGTAACTTAAACGAAGCACGCGCCTATTTTGATGAAATCAAAGACTACCAAAATGAATATTATCACTTAGCCAATTATTTTGCAGCTTATGTTTCGTTTCAAAATAAAGAATATGACAAAGCATTAAAAGGGTTTAAACGTATTCATAAACACAATAATTTTAAAGATTTTGTACCAATTTATATTGCTGAAGTTTATGCCTACAATAAGCAATACGATTTAGTTATTAGCTATGGCGACAGCATTTTGCAAAACAATGCTTTGCAAAAAAAGCACGTGGTACATTTACTCTTGGCTCAAGCTTACTTTAAAAAACAAGACTTTAAGCAAGCTGTAAAATACTATTCAAAATATGCTGATTTAAGAACTTTAGGCACAGAAGATAGCTACCAATATGGCTACGCGTGCTACGTGCTTAAAGATTACAATACCGCCCAAAAACAGTTTAAATCATTTGTAATTGATCAAGACTCATTGGGCCAAAACGTATCATACCTTTTGGCAGATACTTATGTAAAAAACAAACTTAAAAACGAAGCCCGAAACTCATTTTTATTTGCATCGAGACTTGACTTTAATAAACTAATTAAAGAAGACGCTTTTTACAATTACGCCAAACTTAGCCATGAGCTAAAATTTAATAAGGCGGCTATGAATGCCTTTAATGAGTTTATAAAAACCTACCCCAATTCTCAGTATGCCGATGAAGCTAAAGTTAATTATACTCGTATTCTACTCAGTTCAAACGATAACTTAAAAGCCCTTGAGCTTATTGAAGAAATTCCCAATCCTAACAAAAAAATACAAGGCGGCTACCAACGATTGGCCTTTAATGTAGGGCTTGAGTATTTAGATATTCAAAACTTTGAAAAAGCCAGAGAATATTTAAATAAATCGCTTAAAAAGCCTGTAATTGGTGAGT
>JBMYOR010000853.1:0-1470 GCA_049599535.1 Bacteroidia bacterium
CCGAGCGAAGCCATATATAATCGAAAAGCGAATGTCGGGATTTTGTTGTATTAAAATTTACTATAAGTAAAACATTTAAGGGGTATCGAGTACTTCAACATAATGTCATACAAAGAGTTTAAGTCCATTTTTGCCAATCAAAAACGAGTGGTTTTAGTTACTCGCAACAAACTAAATTAGATTTTAATGTAAGTAGCACTTGTGTGGCACAATTACCAATGTGCCTAAACATTTAAAAATTATCGCCTTGGCTAAATATTAATTCCATTTTGAGTTGCCGTTTGTTTTATATAATCAAATATGGGTTTTACTGCCAATGGGTTGGGTTGGTGTATAAAAAAGTAAGCTTTTTCGAGTCCACTATTAAACCAAAGTTTAAGGCGGTTTATCCAATTATCAATTCGGGTGTAATCACTTGCGTGCAGGCCATTTGCTACAAACCTAATAAGCACCTGCGGTGTGGTTAGTTGCATGTGCGCTAGTGATCTTTTGCCAGCAACATCAGTAATACAAGTAGAAACCCCAAGGGCACTAAGCTTATTAAAAAAATCATCATTTAAAAAACTTTGGTGCCTAACCTCAAGGGCAAAAGGTAGTAAATGGCCAGTTTCTGCAAAATACTTTTCAATTTGCATGCTGCTATCGGCGTTCATATTTTCGGGTAGTTGGATAAATACAGGGCCTAACTTATTTTTAAGTGGCGCAAAACTTTGAGCTACATCTGCGGTAAGGTCAATTGAGTTTTTGAGTCGGTATCTATGGCTCACAACCTGATACATTTTGGGGCAAAACACAAATCCATTTTTACTTTGAACCGCCCACCTTTCTACCACACTTTTATTAAACAGCCTGTAATGCGTTGCGTTTAGTTCAAGAGTACTAAAAGCTCTTGTATAATGATATAAATATTGATTTTGCTTGGCATTTGACGGGTAAATGTTGCCTACAAAGTCTTTATCAATCCAATGGGTTGAGCCTATAAAAAGCTTTGGTTTAAGATTTGGTTTGCCTAAAAGTACCGCTTTGTTTCGTAGTGGTTCAACCGGTAGTTTAAAATCAACATTATCAACGTTTTGTATTTGGCCAAATTTCAATTGCCTATGTTTTAAATTAGATATTATTGTGTGCAAACAATATCTTTGGAATATCAAACTTAAACGTTTATGAAAAAGTTTTTACCCCTTTTGCTATTGTTTGCGGTTTCTATTTGGGTGTTTAATGCCTGTACCGATAGTAGAATTGATGGTTTACTAAATAATGAAGCCAAATATGCTGAAAGCGAAGATTTTAATGATTTGAACCAATTTGGCGAAGATGAAAAAGATGAATACTGCACGGCCTTGGCCAAAAAACTAAAAGCAGCCAAAGAAGGCACGGCCGAGTACGACAGGTTGATGAAGCTTTGGAAAGAGAAATGTGGGGATAAAGATGATGATATTGACTGCGATCAGCTAAAAAGAAAAATTGCTG
>JBMYOR010000854.1:0-1470 GCA_049599535.1 Bacteroidia bacterium
TTTTCAAAACGATTCCCCTCTATTGTACCACTCTAGTTTAAATACCGGGCAAATACTCCATAATTGCCCCTTCCCTAACCCTTCCCCAAGTGGAAGGGAACTTGTCCTTCCCCCTGCGGGGGAAGTTAGATGGGGGCAAATACATGCGCCGAAGCTTGTTTGCATTCTGGTGGTATGACTGCGGGGAGTCATGTTGTTTATACTGTCGAATTGATCTAAGGCATTATTCTCGAGAATATGAGCTGTGTAAAACCGCGTATTTTAAAATGATAAGTTTAGCGCACGTGTTATTTGTTTGCTTTATCATTTAACTACGGGTAAAAATAGCAGGAAACGAATTTTTTTTAGTTGGATTTTGTAATCTTAGCCACAAAGTAAAAAGCATGGCACGAATCAATAAAAAC
This sequence comes from Bacteroidia bacterium, assembly GCA_049599535.1. Taxonomy (GTDB): domain Bacteria; phylum Bacteroidota; class Bacteroidia; order CAILMK01; family JACPUW01; genus JACPUW01. Next base: position 405 of record JBMYOR010000854.1, read on the forward strand.
GAAAAGAAAAAAGGGGCAAGCGTACATAACGAACTTGATGGGCTTGACCTTACCATTAATGAGTTTGGTGAAATAATAGGCAATAAAAAAATTGATGAGATTAATGAGTTTTTGGGCCGCCATGTAGACGATAAAAAACTGAAAGACCGCTCTGGCGAATTTGGCGAAGGCGGTAACGATGAAGAAGAGTAAGCTACAGTTTATAGCTTACTCCAAACCTTAAAGCAGGCTTAAAAATTTGGTGTAAGTTATAATCGAAGCCATAAGACCTTTGCTGGGCAAGGCGTATACCTGGATTTAACACCTTTAGGGTTTTAAAGTTGACACTTATCAATGGAACCTGTACGCCAACATCAAGCGATAGGGCTTTGTAAATATTAAATGAGTATTCTAAACCAGCAATTAAGACGTTTGAAAAGTTAAATTGCGCAAAAGGCATTACTTCTGAAAACACAGATTGATACCTTATTTTTTCTACCCCAAGGTTGGCCTGCAACAAAAGCGAAGGCAGATATTTTTTGGCAGTGCTGATTCTTACCATTCTAAAAACGAATCCAACTTCTTGAATAATTTGTACTCCAAGCCTTTAACCCAAGTGAAATCTACGGTTTTTCAAATTCGTAAGCTAAAAATACAATGGGCAAAATGGCAATGATTATAAGAAGGTAGCTTCTCATATTTTCAGAGTTTTATACCAAGGCTAAGCTGAGGGATCCATAACCCCCATAAATTAAGGTTTTTAGAAGTAATTTCTGTATATGGACTTCTGTATCCATTGTATTCGGGAAAGTGATTTTGCCTTTGAATTGAATATGAAATTATTTTCACCAGAAATGCAAAGTCCATATAAACACGTTCTCCAAAATTGTATTGGTAGCTTGGTTTAAGGTTAAAGCCAAGTGTTAAAGATTTTGAGAACAAGTCTGCATTATAAAACCCAGCCTTTTCATCTTTAAAGTCTGTTTTCTGATAAATAGCTCTTGAATATAAATCAGCTCCAAAATACAATCCGTTCTTTTTGCCTAATATCTTATATGATTTTGAATAAAAGGCGGTTAAGCTAGCA
>JBMYOR010000855.1:0-1469 GCA_049599535.1 Bacteroidia bacterium
TACAGCTTGGTAAATGAAGCAAATACCTATGTTGCGGCAGTGGCTGCCATGTTGTTGATTTTACCACCACTTGTGCTATTGTATTTCAATAGATTATTCATTTTAAAACGCGTTTAATTGAAAATTTCATTCACCATTTTGTTCACAATTATTTGCCAAATTGTTTTTGCTCAAAAGTTAGACGACTTTAATATCCAATTTGAATTTTACCGGAAACTAAATGCTGACGAAACACGACTGCCTGAGTTTGCGGACGATGATTCATCCCTTTATTTAAAGGTAGTTCAGCTTCAAGTAATTAATGAATCGCGATTAAAGTACAAATGCGAACCTGTACAACTTGATATTTTGGCTTGCCGTGTTGCCAATAAAATGGCAAAAGATGCCGCTGAAGGTGGTTATGTTGGCCATTGGAATAAAGCAGGAGAGAAGCCATACCATAGATGGGCTTTTGCAGGTGGTAAAGACCATGTAGCCGAAAATGCTTACGGTGAGTGGAGTAGTGCCAGGTACAATAAAAACTCATTTACAATAGATAGCTTGATGAAAGCCGGACACAAAGCTTTTATCACTGAAAGGCATCCCAATGACGGACATAAGCAAAACATTATTTACAAACCCCATACTCATGTAGGCTTGGGGTTTTATTTGGTAGATCGTCATTTTACCTATTACGAAGAGTTTTTAGATAGATATTATGAATTCGAAAATGAATTGAAACTAAGCTATAGCCCAAACGAGAAAGTTGAGCTGATTGTGAAATGTGATTCTAGCATTGGCTTAACAAAATTCTATGCTAGTAAAGAAAAGAAAATAAAGCCAATGAACCCTATCAAGATCACAATGAAAGGATCTTACTTTGATGGCACGGGCAAGATTACCTTTTTTGACCTGCCTAAGAGAGCACCCGACGGCAGTTATAAACTAGAATTCAGCTTTAAGAAAAAAGGACTTTATTACTTGCAAATTTTTCACCGTGTATATGATGAAAAAGGAAGGTTAGTGGGCAGAGAAGTTCAAGCATCAGGAGTTTTAATAAGGGTTGAGTAAACATATTTGTATCGTGTATTTCAAAGCAAAAAGCATAACTAAGGCATTTGGTAAAAGTTCGGTTCTAAAAGGAATTGACCTTGAGCTTGAACGTGGGCAAACTTTAAGTGTTTTAGGTAAATCGGGCTGTGGAAAAACCACCTTGCTAAAGATTATAGCCGGATTGGAGAAAGGGCAGGGCAGTGTTGCAATTGATGGTAAGGAATTAAGCCAGTTATCGGCTCAAAAACGCAAGATCATTTACTTGTATCAAGAAGCCTTGCTGTTTCCGCATTTAAATGTATTTGAGAATGTGGCATTTGGCCTTCGTATTCAAAAGAAACCCCAGACCGAATGAGACAAATAAACAATGTAATAATGGTATAAACTGTTCTCAATGGTTCTTATATTAGTGTACCAGTACCTACAATATAAATACA
>JBMYOR010000856.1:0-1469 GCA_049599535.1 Bacteroidia bacterium
TAAAAGCACCTTATTTGTACAACCCTTGGGTGAACCCTGAAAACGCCAATGGAAGAAAACGAGTGGTTTTGACCATGCTGAAAAACTACGGGGAAATAACTCAAAGCGAGTATGATTCACTAATTGCCCTTCCAATAAACCTTGAATTCAACGCTCAAGAAAAAGAAGAAGTTTTTGCAGCTCATTTCAGAAATCAAGTACGCATTTGGGCCACTGAATGGTGCGCTGAAAACGGCTTCAACCTTTACCGAGATGGCTTAAGAATTTACACCACACTTGATTCAAGGATTCAGAAATATGCTGAAATAGCTGCAATGGAGCACATGGCATATATTCAAAAGAACTTCAACCAGCATTGGGCAAATAGAGATAAACCTTGGCTTGAAGATGAAAACATCAAGAAGCAGATTAAGAATAGCTCGAGATTTAATATGCTTCACAAAAGATTTAGGAGAAAGAATGGTGCTGAACCAAGTTTTGAAAACATAGTGCAAACGTTTGAAGAATGCAAACCATACAAAATGCGGGTCTTTACGTGGCGTGGTGTGGTTGATACCGTTCTTAGCCCAATGGATAGTTTAAAACACTATATGGCTATGCAGCACAGCAGCGTACTGGTTTTAGATTCAAAAACGGGAAAAGTAAAAGCTTGGGTTGGCGATATCAATCATGAGCATTTCAAATATGATCAAGTTTTGGCCAATGGAAAACAAATGGAAACTTCAATCAAAGCATTAAATTATTTATCAGCGCTAGAAAAAGGGCATTCTCCTTGTTTGGATGCAGATGGAGTAATTTATATGCCTTTTATTCAATTTATGTGTCACAGTCCCTCTGTTCCCGTAGAACCAAAAAAATACGCGGATTCAACTTTGGTTTACAACTATCTGGTTGACTTAAACTTGATTGATACTTCAAAACAAAAGTTGAATAGCCATTTCATTCATTATGGATTTAATGAAGGCAGTCTTTACGATTTTACCCATGCCCTAAATGTTTTTAATAACGGCGGGCAAAAGGTTAGTCCCAGCTTCATTAGCTCAATAAGTCTTGGTGATTCCTTGCTTTATTACAATAAAGTTGACTCAACAATTGTGTTTGCTCAAGAGCAAGCTCAAAATGTGCATGCCTATCTGAAAAATATTGTAAATAAAGGTACTGGCATGCGATTACGATCTTCAAGTTACTACAATATTAAAACCCCTATTGCAGGTTTAGAAGGCTCTACTCAAAACGGAAACGACAACTGGTATTTTGGATTCACACCTGATTTTACGGTTGGAATTTGGTCGGGTTCAAATGATAGAAAAGTTGCATTTAGAGATATGAGATTGGGTTCAGGTACTAGAATGTGTATGCCCATTTTTGGTGAGTTGGTTAACTCGATAAATGCAGATTCAACAATTAGAAAGTCTGAAGAATGGTTTGAGTATCAGAATATGACAATTCGCTGTGAATGAAACCCTTGC
>JBMYOR010000857.1:0-1468 GCA_049599535.1 Bacteroidia bacterium
ATGTAGTAATTAGGCACAACGTAATCAGTGTAAGGAAAATCAACCCATTCTACAGAATGACCTTTTTCAATGAGTTGTTTTTCTAAAGCGTAAAACCTGTCTTTAATTTCGGCATCAAGTCTTTCGTGCTCAATACAATCTTTTATAAAAACAATTTTTTTTGGCAAGTTGTCATCATCTGTATTGTAATCTACCAATCGTCTCGATGCTGTGGCATCTTGCTCATCGGCGCCATGCATTGCTGCCATTATAATTTTAGCATCTTCTACCGAATGGGTAAATGGGCCAATTTGATCAAAACTTGAAGCATAAGCAATTAGGCCATAACGCGAAACGTGTCCGTATGTGGGGCGTAATCCAATAGTGCCGGTAAATGCGGCTGGCTGGCGTATTGATCCACCTGTATCAGAACCTAGCGCGGCCAAACACATGTTGGCTTGTACGGCTACAGCCGACCCACCTGAACTCCCCCCTGGCACTCGATTAGTGTCAATTGCATTTTTTGTGGCTCCAAAAGCTGAATTCTCGGTTGAAGCACCCATGGCAAACTCATCGCAATTGGTGCGGCCAATAACTATCACATCTTCGTTGAGCAGATTTTGCAAGGCAGATGCAGTGTACAATGATTCAAATTCTCCTAAAATTTTTGACGATGCAGTAACCTTATGCCCTGCGTAGCAAATATTGTCTTTAATGGCCAATACCATTCCCGCCAATTTACCTGCTTTACCAGCATCAATTTTTTTCTGAATTTCTTTAGCCTTTTGCAAAGCTTCTTCAGTAAAAACTTCGAGAAAAACATTAAGTTCAGCATTACGCTGATCAATATTTTTAAGGTAATGATTTACAATTTCGATTAGCGAAGTATTACCGCTACTTATATCGGCTTGAACTTGAGAAAGACTTGTATACAATGGCACAGGGTAGATTTACTTTTTATCGTCTTCTTTCATTCCATCTTCAATACCATCTTTTACTTTGGCTTTGGCATCATTAAACTCTCTGATACCTTTACCAAGTCCGCGCATTAATTCTGGAATTTTTTTACCGCCAAACAAAAGAAGTAAGGCCAGTACTACGAGTACTATTTCGGTGGCTCCTAATCCGAACATGATTTAAATATTTTGTGCAAAGGTAAAGACTATGTTAGTTCATTGTGGTTTTCCCCGAAATATTCGGGACAAGAGTTTCTATTTTTGGCTAAACTTGGCGGCTAACCGGCTATGATGGTAATTTGGTCTGGAATGGTCTAAGGTCTAAAGTCCAAGATCAACTCAACCGAATTTAAAGTTCGTATTGGCATTAAGTCGGATTTGAAATCCAATAACTTTTTCAAAGTTTACTTTACAACAAGCTGTATTAATAAAAAAATAGGGGTGTTGGGAGTAATACCATAAAATCAAAAATTGAGTTTTCGCTTATTTCATCCTTAGTGCGAGCGATTGAAATCGCTCGTTACTGATCAGAA
>JBMYOR010000858.1:0-1468 GCA_049599535.1 Bacteroidia bacterium
CCAAAAGACAAATGAAAATCCAAATTGATGTAGCAATCATCATGGTTTTTATATTGCCAATACGCTCACTTAATCTTGAAAAAATAAAAGCTCCAACAGCGGCTACCACTTGTATTAAAAGAATAATTACAATTAACTCACCAGCATCAAAGCCTAGTTCTGATTTGGCATAAATGCTTGCCATATAAACTATGGTTTGCACACCCATACTTATAAAAAAGAAAGCTGTTAAAAATCGCTTGGTATTTGGAAGTTCGCCCAATTGTTTCCATACTTTTTTAAGCTCATTAATACCTTTAGTGAGCATTTCGCCCCAACTCTTATCGTTTCGGCGCTGCTCAGGCACAATTCTTAGAGTTATTTGCGAAAAGCCTAACCACCAAACGGCTACTAGCAGAAAAGAAAATCTCATAGCGCTCAGTTCGCTTTCAAAACCAAATACATCTGGTTTTTGAATCATGAAAATTGAAAAAATCAATAGCAATACACTACCCAAATAGCCCATTGAGAAGCCTTTGGCACTTAGCCTATCAAATTTATCAGGTGGAGCAATTTCTGGCAAAAAAGCATTGTAAAAAACCAAACTACCTGCAAAACCTACACTTGCAAAAAAGGCACCTAAAATGCCAACATTAATAGAGTCTTCATCAAAGAAAAACAGACTTGCGCAGGCCAATGAGCCAAGAATTACAAATCCTTGCATAAAGCTCTTTTTGCGCCCTGAATAATCTGCAACGCCGCTCATAAAAGGAAGAAGGATGACAATTAATAGGAAAGATGCAGAAATGGTATATGAAAGCAATGAAGCATTGTCAATACTAAATCCCATGAAATCAACGAGATTGCCCTTTTCGTCATCAGGATTCATTACTAAGCTGTAGTAAATAGGAAAAATCGCCGTGCTAACACAAAGCGAATACACAGAGTTTGCCCAATCGTACATGGCCCAAGCATTGCCAATTCGCTTATTGTATGTTACTTGCATTCTTTTGTTGCTATTTGGCCGCAATTAAAGGAAATTATATCTGGTCCAACTTTTAAATACCAAAAAGAACTTATTCATTAAGTCACCCAGTCTTTCGTACACTAATAATCTAATTCACCCATGCGCTAATACACTCAATAACTCACACACTAAAATACTAATGCACTGAGTCACTTAGTTACTTAGTCACTCATTTATTTAGTTACTTAGTCACTCATTTATTTAGTTACTTAGTCACTCATTCACTTAGTCCCTCATTCACTAAAAAAAAACTAATCTATCTTCATCAAGCCATCAGTTAGCCAATCTGCTACCGCCTGCCTGTTACTCACAATGGTAAATCTATCTTGGTCTTTGGCATTCTGAATATTTCCTAGCTCTAAATAAACAGTGGTAGGGTAGGTTTCGCGAAGCATAAAAAGATCTCTTGAGCTAACATCGCCATCGTAGCCGCGCCAAGGGTTGTAGTAATCGTATTTAGCT
>JBMYOR010000859.1:0-1465 GCA_049599535.1 Bacteroidia bacterium
ATTTACACCAACAGAATTTACACAGCTTTCTACCGCAAAATCCAAGGATTGTCTTAGTTTGGTCTGGTCAACATCATGTTGATATTGTCCTACCCCTATTGATTTAGGATCTATTTTTACTAGCTCTGCTAATGGATCCATCAATCTTCTACCAATAGAAACCGAGCCGCGAACAGTTACATCTTGCTTCGGAAATTCTTCTCTTGCGCTTTCGCTCGCCGAATACACCGATGCACCATCTTCATTTACCATGAATACTTGTGGCATGGGCTTTAGGTTTAGACTGCGAACCAGATTTTCAGTTTCTCTACCCGCAGTGCCATCGCCAATGGCAAAGGCTTCAATCTTGTGCTTTTGCACCAAATGTTCTAAGGTGCTTTTTGCCTTTTGCCACTCGTTTTGCGGCGCATGCGGAAAAATGGCTTCATTATGAAATAGATTTCCATTCTTATCGAGCACAACCACCTTGCAGCCTGTTCTAAAACCGGGATCAATGGCCAAAATAGCCTTCTGACCCAAAGGCGCTTCCATCAATAGGTTTCTCAGGTTTTCGGCAAATACTTTTATAGATTCAGTATCTGCTTTTTCTTTGGCTTTGTTGCGTAGTTCTGTTTCTATGCTCGGAAAAAGCAAACGCTTATAAGCATCTTTAACCGCCAACTCTACTTGTTGCGAAGATTCGGTTCTGCCTTTTACGTAGTAATTCACCACGTTTTTCACCAAATCTTCTTCGTAGTCGGGCTTGATTTTAAGTTTCAGCAAACCTTCCTTTTCAGCTCTAAAAAGGGCCAGAATACGATGAGCAGGCGCTCGGTGCAACAGCTCATCAAAGGCGAAATAGTCTTTGTATTTGGCAGCATCTTCTTCCTTTCCCTTTGCCACCTTCGAAAATAGACGGGCCGTTCGTTCAAGCTTCGATCTTAAAAAATCACGTGTTTTAGGATTTTCATTTACCCATTCGGCTATGATATATCGAGCGCCTTCGAGCGCTTCATCTGCTGATGCCACATTACCTTTTGCAAAACGCTGAGCCGCACGCTCTACATCGTATTCATATTGACTCATTAGAATTTTTGCCAATGGTTCTAAGCCGTTTTCACGGGCAGTATCTGCTTTGGTTTTTCGTTTAGGCTTGTAGGGCAAGTAAATATCTTCAAGTTCGGTTTCGTTGAAGCAGTTCTTGATCTTTAGCTTCAATTGTTCACTGAGTTTACCTTGCTCATCAATGGTATTTAGAATGGTTTCTTTTCTTTTTTCAATGGTATTGAAGAAATCTAGTTGCCTTTGTATTTCAGCTATTTCAACTTCGTCTAAACCGCCTGTTGCTTCTTTTCTATACCTTGAGATAAAGGGAATTGTAGCGCCTTCTTGCAAAAGCGCAATGGTTTTCTCTGTGGCTTTATTGCTTAAATTGAGTTGTTTTGAGATGAATTCTACGGCGGTCATTTGTAGTGCTTTTTGGCGG
>JBMYOR010000860.1:0-1465 GCA_049599535.1 Bacteroidia bacterium
AGTCTAGAAAACAACAGACCTTTAGATAATTTATCGAGCGCCGAAAAAGAACTTGAAAGGGAATTAAGACCTCAATCGTTTGGAGACTTTACTGGGCAAAAAAAGATTATTGAAAACCTTGAAGTGTTTGTACAAGCTGCCGTACAGAGAAAAGAAGCACTCGACCATGTTTTACTACACGGCCCCCCAGGATTAGGAAAAACAACACTTGCTTTTATTATTGCTAATGAACTAGGGGTAGGTATTAAAGTTACATCTGGCCCGGTGCTTGACAAACCAGGCAATCTTGCTGGTTTACTCACTAATTTAGAAGAAGGCGATATTTTATTTATTGATGAAATACATAGACTTCAACCCGTGGTTGAAGAGTATCTATATTCAGCAATGGAAGACTATAAAATTGACATAATGCTTGAACAAGGGCCAAATGCCAGAACAGTTCAAATTGCATTAAATCCCTTTACATTAGTTGGCGCTACTACCAGATCAGGTTTACTTACTTCTCCTTTAAGGGCTAGATTCGGAATTAAATCAAGGCTTGAATATTACGATGCCGCACTCTTATCTCACATTGTTAGAAGGTCTGCTATTATTCTTAAAGTGGCCATTGAAAAAGATGCATCTTTTGAAATTGCACGCAGAAGCCGTGGTACCCCAAGAATAGCAAATGCCTTATTACGAAGGGTACGTGATTTTGCTCAAATAAAAGGTAATGGCAATATTGATCTTAAAATTACCAAATACGGTTTAGATGCCCTAAACGTAGATGAGAATGGCTTTGACGATATGGACAATAGAATTTTACAAGCCATTGTTGAAAAATTTGCCGGTGGCCCTGTGGGACTAACTACTATAGCTACTGCAGTAGCCGAAGACTCTGGAACAATTGAAGAAGTTTACGAACCGTATTTAATACAAGAAGGCTATTTAAAAAGAACACCTCGCGGAAGAGAAGCAACTCCAAAAGCTTTTAAACATTTAGGCAAACTGCCACATCAACAATCAGGATTATTTGAATAATGGATGCAAAAAAGGCCAGCACGCTTATTAAAAAGCTTGCTGTAGATTTAGGGTTTGCATCTTGTGGTGTTTCAAATGCCGAATTTTTAGAAGATGAAGCTTTTAAATTAGATCAATGGCTTAATGCCAATAATCATGGAAAAATGGCCTATATGGCCAATAATTTTGATTTAAGAACAGATCCGAGAAAACTTTTTGATGGTTGTAAATCTGTGATTTCGCTTACTTTTAATTATTACCCCAAACAAGAGCAGCCACATGGGGTTCCTAAAATATCTCGATACGCTTACGGTAGAGATTATCATAAAGTTCTAAAAGGCAAATGCAAAAAGCTGATAAAGCAAATGCAAACTCATTTTGGTGATTTTGCAGGAAGGGCTTTTGTAGATAGTGCTCCTATTATGGATAAAGTGTGGGCGCAAAAATCAGGACTCGGTTGGGTGGG
>JBMYOR010000861.1:0-1465 GCA_049599535.1 Bacteroidia bacterium
GGTGCTGTATCTGGTATTTTATTTAGCTCAATAATTTTTGCCCCCTGGAACGGCATTTATCTATTTTTAATTCCAATACCAATACCTGCCATTTTATTTGGCTTTGCATACTTATGGTATAGTGCTTATATGAGCAAACAAGGCCGAGACAACATTGGCCATGATGCTCACTTTTATGGCGCCATTGCCGGCGTAGTGCTTACAATTGCTTATAATCCAGGCGAAATACTAAACCACTTTTTCAACCAGCTTAAAAATATACCTTATTTCTAAAATGGCAATTATTGATTTACGAAGCGATACGGTAACTAAACCATCAAAGGGCATGCTTAGCGCCATGATGAATGCCGCTGTTGGCGACGACGTTTTTGGTGATGATACCACAGTAAACCACTTGCAGAATTATGCAGCCGAAATGTTTGGTATGGAAGCCGCGCTTTTTTGCCCCAGTGGCACCATGACCAATCAGATTGCCATTAACGTACACACCAAGCCCGGCGATGAAGTAATTTGTGAAGAAAACAGCCATGTATACCTTTATGAAGGAGGCGGAATTGCCAAAAACTCAGGTAGCTCAGTTAAGCTTTTAAAAGGAAAAAAAGGCCAAATTACTGCTAAATCAATAGAAGAAGCCATTAGAGCCGACGATGTGCATTTTCCGAAAAGCAGATTAATTAGCCTAGAAAATACAAGCAATAAAGGGGGCGGCACTTGTTATAACCTTGATGAGATTAAAGCCATAAAACAAGTAAGCCAAGAACATGGTTTGGGTTATCATTTAGATGGTGCAAGGCTTTTTAATGCCTTAGTAGCTACAGGCCAAAGTGCCCAAGATTATGGTAAAGCCTTTGATTCAATTTCAATATGTTTATCAAAAGGATTGGGTTGCCCAATAGGAAGCCTACTTTTAGGTACCGAAGAGTTTATTTACCATGCTCGCCGAGTAAGGAAAGCTTTTGGTGGCGGAATGCGCCAAGCAGGATATTTAGCAGCCGCAGGTATTTACGCTCTTGAAAACAACATTGAAAGACTAAAAGAAGACCACGACCTAGCCCAACTTTTAGCCCAGAAACTTAGAGCGGCTGACGAAGTAGTTGAAGTTTGGGAGCCCGAAACCAATATTGTAGTTGGAGTATTAGAAAGCTACGACGCTGTTGACCATTACCTTGAAAAGCTAAAATCAAAAGGAATTTGGGCAGTGCGTTTTGGAGCCAATATGGTTAGAATGGTTTCGCATTTAGATGTAGATCGAAAGGCAGTTGAAGAAGTGAGTTTCTAACTCACTCGCCAAGGCTTTTAAGTTTGCAGAGTTTCTAGCACCACTTGTCTATTGATATAGTAGGATAAAACCTTGTTAACTAGCAGTTATTCAACTCCAAAATAAGTAGCAGGTGTACTTTGCTAGTGTTTGGATGAAAACATCTAACATGTGGAGCAAATTCCGTTTCTTGACTTAAGACGCTCT
>JBMYOR010000862.1:0-1456 GCA_049599535.1 Bacteroidia bacterium
TTGACCAAAACCTGATAAACACCTGAATTTAAACCAGTAACCGAAACACTTTGGGCATTGGGATTTAAAGACTTAACCAATTTACCTGCGCCATCGAATATATAAAGCTGTTCAATTTTTTTTGATGCATTTAATTGAAAAACACCATTTTGTGATGGGTTTGGAAATGCCTTTAAATCTAAAGTCTGATAATTTTTATTAATAGCAGTTGGTGTTGTAAGATCTATGAATTGAGCTTCAAACACTTTTGTAGTTACTGTATCATATTTACCTCTAATTAAGGGATAACCAAACTTTGGTGAATAGAACTCATAAACATTTTCAACTTCGCTAAAGGTGCTAACTGTATCAGTACCTGCAACTACAATAAAGCTTAAGTCATTTTTAATATCTAACACCAAAACGTCATATGTCGAATCGTTTGGCATATTAGCTGATCCTTGCTTTATTGCTTCAAGGTTCCTTTCATAATCTATATAAATTTGAGCGAAACCAATATTAAGTTCTGTAGAGCCTTTTGAATAATAAGACGTGCCCAACGTAAGTGGCGTTGGCAAATATTTTAATGCTGAATCAAATTTTGCGATTTGACCCTGTAAACTCATTCCTTGCACATACAGGCCGCTATCTCTGAGTTCCATCATAAAATCAAAATCTTGTCTCATTGCTAAATCGGCATTGGGAAAAGAATCTTTAAACTCTGTTGTATCAGGGTTATAAAACAACACCGTATCAAAATTACCTCCATTTAACCACGAAAAATCAAATGAAATAGGCGATGTATTATTAATTTTATCAAAATCGGCTGTTTGCCAATTCGGGTTAAGGTCGGTCATTGTATCGCGCAGATAAAACTGACCAATTTGTGGCAAATCGTTTTTTGTAATGGTGGTTTGGGCAAAACTTACGGTTGAAACTATGGCCAATAGTAGGGCAAAAACAAATTTTCTCATGATTCTTGATTTCGGTGGCCAAATACGTAATAATTGGCCGTATTTCCAACAAGTGTATACTTTAAAATACTGAATTAGAATTCGATGATTACCCCTAATGTTGGTAGTGTATTACCCACACTATTGGTAAGCATGGTATACTCGTAATTTCCGTTTTCGCCAATAATAGGATCTCCGCTGCTATTTACATCAACATCTAAATTTGGCTGAGTTGCTAATGACGACCCAAATACATTTTGCACATCGAAATACAAGTTTAAGTTTACCCTTTTAAAGAAAAACTTTTTGTCGAGCCTTACATCAAGTTGGTTAAAACTTGATACGCGCTCTTGATTTAACCTTGTATAATCTGGCAAACCTCTTCTGGTAATATCCCATACTTGTGGGCTTGTTGACCTTTCAATATCAAACGGAGTATATGGTGCTCCGGTAACAAACCACCAACGTGCCCCAAACTCCCAGTTCTTTTTTAATTTTTTACCCGCTGTAAGGCTTAAAATATG
>JBMYOR010000863.1:0-1454 GCA_049599535.1 Bacteroidia bacterium
AGAATGACCCTAAGGCACCGGCTATGTTCCTTAAGGGTCTGCAGTACTCTATGCTACCCCCGCTAGATCCTGCAGCTCGTGTGTTCATGAATATGTCCAGTAACTATGACCCGTTTCATGGTCGGGCTATCGTACCGGAATACATGATGCGCAAAGAGCCTTCAGAACGGTACAATGTATATTCCTCTGAGTTTGCCAAGGCAGCAGGGGTAAAAAAACTACTTCTGGGTCATTTTTCGAGTAGATATGGCAACTTAAGCCCACTCGAAAACGAAGCAAAGCCGATTTTTGCGGAATCTTACCTTGCTATAGAAGGATTAAAATTTGAAGTGAATAACCAATAATATGCGAAGCAAAATTCTATCTACACTTGCTGTATTCTTTTTATTTTCAGCCAGTTCGTTTAAATTAATGCCTGAAGAAGGCATGTACCCCATTAGTTTGCTTAATACACTTGATTTTGCACAAATGGGAATGAATATTAAGCCAAATGATATTATTAATGCCAAGGGCGATGGATTAGTAAATGCCATTGTAAATATTAATGGTTGCACAGGCTCTTTTATATCAGATGAAGGATTAATTCTCACAAACCACCACTGCGTTTTTAGCTCGCTTAGGCCGCATACTAACGAGAAACAAAACTATATGAGAGATGGCTTTTTGGCTGATGATAAATCTTTTGAGCTACCTATGGAAGGCTACAAGGTTAGAATTATGAAAAGCTATAAAGATGTAACGTCTGAAGTAATGTTGGGAGTGGGTAAAATCCAAAATCCAATTGAAAGAGACCAAGCAATACGAAATAACATTACAAAATTTACTGCTTCAGAAAAAGCCAAGTTTCCTAATTACGAAATCGAAATTTCTGAAATGTTGGCCGGTTCATCGTACATTTTGTTTAGATACGAGTATTTAACCGATATTAGATTGGTATACGTGCCACCACGATATATTGGTGAGTTTGGCGGAGAAACTGACAACTGGATGTGGCCCAGACATAGCGGAGATTTTTCGTTTGTAAGAGCCTATGTAGGCAAAGATGGTAAACCATCAGATTACAATAAATCTAATATCCCTTACCAACCACAACAATATTTGCAAGCTGATTTTGAAGGAGTAAAAGATGCCGATCTGGTATTTATTTTAGGTTATCCTGGGCGTACATATCGCCACTACCCTGCTGAGTTTATCAATTACATGCAAACCGTGCAAATGCCATATATAGCCAATTTGTGGGAATGGCAAATTGATGAAATGGAAATGCTTTCGAAGAAAAATGATGCTTTAGAAATAAAGTACGCCACAAGAATTAAGCGATTAGCTAACACTATGAAAAACTATAAAGGCAAAAAATTTGATTTATTGAAATTCCGTGATCCAAATACTGGTTTTATTGCTTATAAATCAAAAGATGGACGAGAATTAAAAGCGCAAGAATTACCTGGACTTTG
>JBMYOR010000864.1:0-1450 GCA_049599535.1 Bacteroidia bacterium
TGGTTAATGTGGTTATAAAGCAAAACGGTATTTATGTTTCTTAGCGAAATCAATAAATGGTTATGGTCAAAAACCCTTTCATTTCCTTTAAAAGCTTCAATATCATTTAAATGAAAACGATCATGTCTTATGCTAACTCCGTTTGAATATAACAGGCCGCTTAACCCATTTTTTTCAAGAATTTTATGAATTGAAACAGACTTAATTACTTTACCATTAGAATTGAGCTGTAGAATGCTTTGGTCTGTGATAGTGTCTGTTAAACTAATATTGGTGAGTTGGCTACCACACACCCAAATGTTATTATTATTATCAATATCAACAGAGTGATGTGTGTAATATTGGTAAGCCCACTTTACTTTTCCGCTAAAGTCTATTTTGCAAATACCTAGTTGCTCAATGTTTAAAATAAGGTCTCCTGAGCTTGTCATTTTTAAGCCATGAGAAAACATTGCGCTGAATTTTTTAAGTGGCTTTATACCCTGCGCTGAATTTGGCTCAAATTGGTTTGCAATATTTTCAAAATCAAGGATAAGTTGCTTTTTAAGCTGATTGTTGGCGCCATACAATCTAATTTCTTGTTGGTTATCATTATTAATTAGCGATACTAAAAAATCTCCTTTATAGGCGCCTACTTTGTGCCAAATACCCTTAATGGTATCGGAGTAAGGTAAATGTGTTGGGTTTAAATTTTCAGTTTTATTGATTAGAGTTTTAATCGTGTTTTTAGTGATGGAGTACTGCCGAAACGGAAACCAGTGGTGCTCGCCCGCAAAAATTCCGTAAAAAAGCAAAACAATAACCGTTGCGGTCAGTAAAACTACTTTTGAAATTTTGAGCACAACTAGTTTCATTTAAGAATACGATTTACTTTTTTACAAAGCTAGTTTTACTTGTGTTGTTATATGATTGAATAGTGATGTAATAAATTCCGCTTTGCAGCGATTTTACATTTATTTGATGGTTTAGCTGGCCTTTTTGACAAACTTTACCCAGAGAGTTGAAAATAGCATACGTGCTATTTTGCTGAATATTATTACCTTTTATTGTGATACTATTTGAGCTCGGATTTGGAAATATTTGTAACTGAGTATGGTTAGAAATATGATTTTGAGTAGGTATGTAATTAAACTTATCTGAATAGTTTATACAGTTTTGATAATTAAAAGCTGCTTGATAAGTGCCTTTACCGTAAAAATTTGCATTAATAAATGTGTCGTTTTCGTTAGTAATTATATTGCCATTTAAAAACCAATTAACGGGCTCAATTGCTTTTAAAATACTTAAAAATGAATCGCGCTTAATAATTTCAATTTGTTGAGTTGCTTTTACGATTATATGATTTAAATGCACGCTATCACATGATTTAGTGGTGAAAGTGTCACCCAGTACCGTACTTTTTTTATAATAATATCCTTGATGTAAAAAACTGTCGCCAAAACAAATTGAA
>JBMYOR010000865.1:0-1448 GCA_049599535.1 Bacteroidia bacterium
AAGTATGCAGCATACTTTATTAATTCTTAGTGCGAGCGATTGAAATCGCTCGATACTGAATCAAAAACGATGGAATTCATTCCATCCAAATGTCTTGTAGCATCATTCCCGCCCCCCTACAGGTTTACTGATTTACTTTATAACTTATCAATTCCCATGACTTATTGCCATTTTCTTCGTCAAGCTGAACTCTTTTTATAATGCCTATATTCTTTGCCCAGTAATATCTTGCTGGCCATGAAAGCCATTTATCCCAACTTACATCGCTCGTTACATAAAAAACCGCCACATTATCATAGGTTTCACCACCCGCTTCAATGCCATTTTGTAAGCCTTCGTAGGTGATATCACCAAAATCCGTTTTGCCATTCCTATCGGTCATAACTGCTCTAATTTCACCTTCACCCCAATTATTCCGTTTCATTAACATACGTTGTGTTACAGATGTATCAACGAAATTCAAAATACCAGGGGGGGGTGTTTCATGAACTATGCTTTCATCTTTATATGAAGCTTTCATCCTATACTGGAAAACTTGCCTTGTAATTTTCCAGTGATTTTCTACTCCATCGGAGTATCTAACTGTATCAATTTTACTACTTGTAACCATAACCGTATCATATACGGTGTTGCCGCGTTCATCTTTGCCTTTATACACCCACTCGGTGCCCACATCAAAATACACATACCATAAAAACTCGCCCATGTAGTAGGGGCCTAATTCGCGGTTAATGGGGGTTGGTTCAATGGGTTCATCGGGCAGGCAGCTGCCTGAAAACATAATAATCCCTAAGAATATAATATTGAGTAATGCACTAATGTTTTTCATTTTTTTTGTTTTTAACCAAGCTAACCTGCTTCGAATATATGATTTTATTAAATTCAGGCTAAATCCATTGTTTTATTATGTTTCTCGGGGTTGAAACCCCGAGCTATTAAATTGGTTTACTGGTATACTTTATAACTCACTAGCTCCCATTGCTCGGTACCATCATCAACATCAAAATTTATTCGTTTTATAAGCCCTACATTTTTGACCCAATAATAGCGTGATGGAGCTGCATCCCAATCCCATCCCCAATCCCTCTCCACATAAAAAACAGCCACATTATCATAGGTTTTACCACCAGCTTCTATGCCGTTTTGTAAACCTTCGTAGGTGGTGCCGTTAAACGTCTCAAACTCATCGATATTACTATAAAAACCAATTATTTCTCCTTCGCCCCATACGGTCCTTTTTATAACAAATCTTTTGTATGAGTCAGAACTACCCATTAATACTCCCGGATTGGGCAACTCATGCTTTATACTGCCAAATCGTGTTGAAAACATTAAGTTGTTAAAATAATGCTTGGTTACTTTCCAATTACCTTCAACACCATCATCATATTTAATGGTATCAAGCGTGCTGCTCATTACCCTTACGGTATCATAAACGGTTTTGCCCC
>JBMYOR010000866.1:0-1445 GCA_049599535.1 Bacteroidia bacterium
CCATTTGATAAACTGGCAATATCATCGTTTATGTTAGTTATATCTCCAATCCAACCCATTATTGAATTTAATCCGTACATAAGTGCTGTAAAAACCAATAGCATTGCGCCTACGTTTACGGCCAGTTTTACACCTTGGGTTGTACCGTTTGAAATAGCGTCTAATATGTTTTTACCTGACTTTTCTTTTGAGATAATCAAGTCTTCATTTACCTTTTCGGTTTCAGGTATTATCATTTTTGCGAATAATAATGCCGCAGGTGCCGAAATGATTGAAGCGGTAAGTAAATGTGTTGCAAATAAGGTTCTTGCTTCTTTTAGTTCAACTCCGCTAATACCCGCCCAATTATCACCCAAAAAACCAATATAAGTTGCCAATACAGCACCAGCAATGGTGGCCATGCCACCTGTCATAAGCGCCATAATTTCGCTTTTGGTCATTTTATCTATGTAGGGTTTTACCATTATGGGGGCTTCGGTTTGACCTACAAAAATGTTTGCTGCTGCCGCTAAGCTCTCAGCGCCCGAGAGTTTCATAGTTTTTTTCATTACCCATGCAAAAGCATATACAATACGCTGCATTATACCTAAATAGTAAAATAACGACATTACTGCAGAGAAAAATACTACTGTAGGTAACACCTTAAAAGCAAATAGATAACCCCAAGATTGGCTAGGATCAATTAAGTTTCCAAATAAAAACTCAGCGCCGGCATCTGATACTTCGAGCATGCTGGTAAAAGCATTGGCAATAAACCTAAAACCTTCGGTAACTACTTCAACTTTTAAAACTAAAATAGCAAAGCCCAATTGTAAAAATAAGCCCCAAGCTACAAGTGAAAAGTTGATTTTTTTACGATTTGAGCTTAACAGGTAGGCTATACCTAAAAATACACCTGCCGCCAATAATCCGCGTAAAATGGACCACATTAATTCCATAGCGGGTAAAAATAAAGCATTAATAAATAATCAAAGTTGAAAACTACTTTCTACTGTTTATTTCGTCCCTAATTTTAGCTGCCAAATCATAGTTTTCTTCATTTATGGCGTCATTCAGCATTTTTTCGAGTTCACTTACCGAAAAATCTTCAAGATCATCATCTTTCTGAAAGTTTTCAATGATTTCATCCAGCTCTTCATCAGCGATATCATCTTCAACGTTGTCAATACTCCCTTCGTTGGTAAGTTGTTCACTTTCTTGTTCAGAGAGCGTAATACCAGCTTCTTGCATTATTGACTCTTTGGTGTAAATAGAACATCCAAACCGTAAGGCAAGCGCAATAGCGTCTGATGTTCTGGCATCAACACTTATGGTATTATCACCATTTGATGCCACCACATCGGCATAAAAAATACCTTCTTCTAGTTTTGATATTACAACTTCTTTCAACTCTACTTTAAAACCACTCAAAAGAGATTTCATCAGGTCATGAGTCATAGGTCTAA
>JBMYOR010000867.1:0-1444 GCA_049599535.1 Bacteroidia bacterium
ATTTTACGTGGAATTACCATTACATCAACTTACGAGTATCTTGAAGCTCGTTTTAGTACGGCTGTTAGGCTTTTTGGCGCCTTTGTATCTATAGCTTTTCAGCTAGGGGGCAGAATGAGCGTGGTCTTGTTGTTGCCATCACTGGCGCTTTCGGCCGTTACCGGGATAAATGTGTTTTATGCCATTTTTATTATGGGAGCTTTAGCTACGCTATATACCGTTTTGGGTGGTATTACTGCCGTAATTTGGACCGATGTGTTACAAGTTACCGTTCTTTTTGGGGGTACTTTATTGGCATTTATAATGATGGTTTCGGGTACTGATGGCGGTTTTGAAGGTTTTTTTGAGATTAATAATGAATATGAAAAGTTACATGCCTTTGAATGGGGTTGGGATTTAACCTTGCCCGTGTTTTGGGTTTTTATTTTAAATCAAATGATGACCCAAGCTGCCTTACCTTCAGATCAGGTAATGGTGCAAAGAGTACTTACCACCCCAACAGTAAAAGATGCTCGAAAAAGTTATATTCTCTTGGGGTTAATTGTGGTACCGGGCACCGTACTTTTTCACCTTTTGGGTAGTGCACTTTTTGGCTACTTTCATAGCCACCCCGAAACATTAAATCCGGCCATGCAAAATATCCAAACTTTTCCGCTTTATATAGTTGAAGTACTCCCACAGGGTATTACGGGGTTGTTAATTGCAGCTTTGTTTGCTGCATGTATGAGCACTTTAGATAGCAGTATGAATAGTGTAACTACTGTAATTATTAGAGATTATTATCCGTTTTTTGGACGCATAAAAGATGATAAATCAATTTTGTATGAAGCCAAGTTTATCACCACAATAATTGGGATATTAGGTACCGGAATAGCGCTACTTATGGCCACTTTTGAAATTAAATCGATGTTTGATTTATGGATGGAGATTTTAGGTATTGTAGGAGGATGCTTTGGAGGTGTATTTGTGCTAGGCATGTTTACCAAACGAGCCAATACCAATGGTGCTATTATTGGTGCGGTAAGCAGTATAATCATTACCATATTAGTAAAATCAATTACCGATGTTCATTTTATGCTTTTTAGCACGGTATCAGTAGCTAGCTGTATAATAATTGGTTATTTGGCAAGCTTGTTTTTTGCCAAACCTGAAAACAATTTAGACTCACTCACCATTTATACCAAGCTAAAAAATAAGTAATGAAAGTAGCGCTAATTGGTACTTCAGGTTATGCAGGTTTATACCTTCAAACTTTTTTAGATAAACATCAAAAAGGCGAAATTGTACTGAGCGACATTGTTTCGATTCATTACCACAGCGAAGGCGAAATTGAAAGTTTCAATAAAAGAGGTATTCGTTTCCATAGCAGTTTGATTGGTTTTTTTTCAGAGCAAAGAGATATTGATCTATTGTGTATTCCTACAAGCATTCATTCTCATTTTTC
>JBMYOR010000868.1:0-1222 GCA_049599535.1 Bacteroidia bacterium
TACCATTTGCTAGTCTTTTTACAATTATTTCAAGGTTTCCTGTGGCATAGGCAGGCGGCAGTTTTTCTTCGCAAAAGTCGCCAATATAGCCTGAATCACATTCGCATTCAGCCTCTCCGGCTTCATTTTCAAAACAAGTTCCGTTTTCGCCACAATCAGGTGAATCTTCGGCTTCGCAAGGGTCGCCACCGCAAGCGTTTATTAACAATAAACCGCTAAAAAAAGCGATAGCCAAAATGGGAGTTAAGAATTTCTTCATTTGTACAGTTTTTTTGGTAATGCAATTTTAAAGTGTATTGCTCACTATATCAACTTAAAAGTCTTGAAATCATACCACTTTTGAGTTTTGGTTCAATACAAGTGGCTTTTGGTGGCATAGATTTATGGGCATTAGCTACATCATACATTTCTTCAATCTGAGCCGAGCAAAGTGTAAACGCAACCTTGTATTCTTCTTTATCAACCAACTTGGTGAGCTTAGCCACACCTCTTACACCATCGTAATAAGATATCCTTTCGGTACTGCGTGTATTGGTAATACCTAATATTCCTGTAATAATTTCTTTTCGAAGCACGCTTACATCAAGGTTATTTACCGGATCGTTTCCCAAAAACTCTACATTTTTATAAATAAGTTTATACCACTGCCCATTTAAATACATGCCATAGGTAAACTTTTGGGTGGGCCTTACTTCAGAATTTGATTTTTCTAAATTAAAATGATGGGATAATTGCTCAATAAACTCATCGTTTGTGTAAGGTCCTAAATCTTTAATTAGCCTATTAAACTCGTACACCCTAAGTTGGCTTGACGGAAAATGAATCGCAATAAAATAATTATGCGGAGCTTCTCTTGGCGAGTTTCCTTTTTCGTTTCGCTTTTTGGCCACAATACTGCCACTTTCAATTCTATGGTGTCCGTCAGCTATATAAGTAGATTTTATATGCGCAAATTCTTCTTCTAAAAACTGAATAGTTTCCGAGTCAAAAATTTTCCAAAGTTTATGCTCTACATTCTCATCATTATAAAACTTATAGGTTTCTGTTTTTAAAGCTATGCGTTCAACCAGTTCATCAATTGGTTTATGATCTGGGTAAGCAAGCATTATTGGGTTAAAATTAAAATCAATTGATTCGGTAATTTTAACCAACTCCGACTCATTAGCTTCAATAGTGTCTTCATGTTTTTTCACATTGCCATCCCAATAATCTTGGTAGTGTA
>JBMYOR010000868.1:1232-1444 GCA_049599535.1 Bacteroidia bacterium
CAATTCCATACAGCCAATGGTTGTTCCAATTAATACCAACTAAATAATAACAAGGGTATTTATCTTCAATCAACTTATTTTTTTGAAGCATGTTGCGGTAACCTATGCCAACTTTTAAAAAGTATTCTAATTGCGGTTCGGTTTCAATGCTATACCCCAAAAGTTCGGCTCTGTTTTTTATTTCATCTTCAGTTATTTCTTTTTCTTTTTCA
>JBMYOR010000869.1:0-1440 GCA_049599535.1 Bacteroidia bacterium
TGGTGTACCATCAGAAGCAACTTCTAAATCCATGTACCACACGCTAGTATCAAAAGCTGCTGCACCAACAAGCTCCCATTGGTTGTTTACAAAGCGCATTACGGTTGATGTTACATAGTTATCATCATTGGTAAAGGCTACATAAGGCACGTTATTGCTTGGGTTAAAGGCATGTTTTATCTCACGAATTTTTCCTTGGCTAAAACCTAATGAACCCACGGCTTCCCATACGCTGCTATCGCTGCCCACTTGGTACCAATTGTAGTTGATACCTGTTTGTTGTTTGTGGCTAAGCTCTACCGAATCGCCGGGGCACATGTAGGCAAAATCCCCTTCTTCAATAGTGGCAATCACGGCATCAGGCTCGGTAATTACAATCGTGTCTTTTGCAGTGTTTGAATTGTTATCGGTTACGGTAACAATGTAAGTACCTGCTGCCAAATTGGTGATGGTATCGTTGGTTGCGCTATTGCTCCAAGCATAAGTGTAAGGTGCAGTACCGCCACAAACTTTTACCCATGCGCTTGAGAAAGCATCGCCATTGCACAGGTTGTTTTGGTTGGCGGTAATTGAAGCAGATACATTTAATGGCTCACTTACAGTAATGGTATCATAGGCCGCACAACCGTTGCTATTGGTAGCAATTACTTGCACTTGGCCTAATTCTGTAGCATATATACTTGTGCCTGTACCAATGTGCGGAGTGTAGGGTACAAATTGAAGCAAATTGGCTTTTAGGTTGGTAGCATCTATAAAACCAAGATAAGGTGTTCCATCACTGTCTATATCAAAATCAATAATGGTGGGTCTATCATTTGTAAGGCCCTGAGCACCTACATATTGCCATTTGCCTTTTACCAATTTGGCAACAGTCGCTTTACTTGATACTTCATCGTCAATAAAAGCTACATAAGGAATGCTGTCGTGCTGTAGGGCGAAAACTGGGCGATCGGATTCATCATTTGACACTGGGCCACCGCCGACAGCTACCCAACTGCCATTAACAAATTTCTCCACTCTTGTCCTTTCTACATTAGAAACTGCATCAACATAGGTTAAGTAAACATTTTCGTTAATGTCAATGGCCACATTTGTATGATAGGCGCCACCCTGATAAGCAGGTGTTGTACCTAACTTATTCCAAGCTGTTCTGTTGAACTTGTAAGCAGCAGCGTAGTAATCAAAACTTGCTCCTTTTTCTCTACAACTGAGATAGAGCGTATCGTTTGGTGAGAATGTAAGAGACATATGTGTGGCCGTTCCCGCTGTAAAATCAGTACTTCCTACTTGTTGCCAATTGTTGCCATCCCATTTAATAACGTTAGCACCGTTGTAATAATCATAAGCAACATGTACTGAATCTTTTTTTGAAAGCGCTAAAGAATAACTACCGAATCCTACATTTTCAAATCCCCTTTGGCCAAGAGTAACCCAATGGTT
>JBMYOR010000870.1:0-1434 GCA_049599535.1 Bacteroidia bacterium
ATTCAACAATTAAAGAAATGGAATCAAGTTTTCTTGATGAAGAAGCAGAAAATCAATTGCAAACAAGATTTCGTTCATTAACAAATGATAGATTTTTATTAGTTACAATAGAAGAACCAAATGATTCAACCTTGAGTCTTTTTGAAGCTGATGAACAGTATAATCTAATTAGCAATAGCATTGAGCGCTGCAGGGTGCTCAATTTTATGAATTCGGCCTTGGCATATCAGCATAAAGTCGATTTTCTTTACTCTGAGCTTAACAGAGAGAATGTTGAGAAAAGTGCTATTCAGCAACATTTTATCAATTTGGTAAATGCCAAAAAGCTGGGGAATGAAATAAACGAAGAAGCCTTAAGAGATGCATTCTCAGTTTGTGCTGAATCTTATAAATATGAACTAGAAGTTTTGGAGCTGACATTTCTTCAAAAACGAATAGATGGTTTTGATACCCTAAAACAAGACTTAATAAAATTCATTCATGCGCCCAATAATTTGGTAGAGCGCTATCATTTTTTTCAAGATTTTGATTCTACTTTTAGCTCACAAGAATTTAGGCAACTTGCCGCACAAGTAATTTCAGAACTTGAAGAAGAAGCCTTGCTCATTGAGCAAAAACTAAGTCAATTTGATTCAGGTTTTACCAGAGAAAGTCTTGGATTAAAAGTAGCTGAGCTTGAATTTGGTGCAAGTCTTTTCTTGAACGAAGCTGCTTCGGTAGATTCTCTTTTGAATCAAATAAAAGATCATTCACCAGCAAACTATATTCTTATTGATGTGTGGGGCACTTGGTGCAGCCCGTGTAAACGAGATATGGCCAAAAGCCATCAAATAAAGAAAGAATTGAAAAAATTAGGGGTTGATGTGGTGTATTTAAGCACCCAAGGGTTTGGCGCTCAAACAAAATGGAAGCAAGTAATCACGGAGCTAGAAGCTGCAGGCACTCATATTTTGCTTTCGGGGCAGTTATCTAAAAAACTTGCGGCAGAATGGTCGCTAAACTCATATCCTTCATTGTTTCTATTGAATAAGGCGAAAAATGCGTTTGTAGAAATTGAAGAGTTTAATATATCAGAAATTGTAATTGAAGAGTTTTCTAGCGATTTCCTTAATTAAAACCTATAATCAAGTTCATTTTTATGTTCCATGGGCTAGTGTAAAATGCTTGCTGTATGGTATTTGGACCATAATTTAAATTTCTGAGTATTAAAGCATCAATGGCCGATGAGCTGCCAATCCACTGCCTAAAACCAACTCCAACCCAAGAGTTATTGATGAAAATTTCTTGACCCTGAAAATTAACTTGCAAGCTCTCGTACTCGGTGTAGGCTACTATGCTTTCAAAAACTTGGTAAGTTGCAAATGCGCGCCAGCCCAAAATGTTTTGACGATAAATTGCGCCAAATTGATCTTTTTGTTGCCAAAATTGATAGTT
>JBMYOR010000871.1:0-1433 GCA_049599535.1 Bacteroidia bacterium
GGCCACATTTACATATACAAGTTTGCAAACTGCTGGCGGCATCATTACCTGTGCTGGCAAATGATTGTGCTGTATATTAATTAAACTTTGGGTGTAGGTGTTGCTCTCATCTGAAACTATAGCTTTTAGTTCTCCTGACGTTGCGTTTGAGTTTGGAGTAAGCACAAAACTGTAAGGCACAATTTCGCCTCTATATTTACCCATAACACTTACCGATTTAGGTTCAACAGACCAACCATTGGGTGCATTCAATTTAAAATTGCCAAATACATTATTTGTGTTTAATAGTACATTAACATCAACCTTTACTGATTTACCAGCCTGCGCCACCAATACATTTTGGCTAAAATTAATGCTTACCTTAGGTCGTATTTCAAAGGGTCTTCTCAATTCACCTAGCGCTCTATCTTCCCATTTATACGAAATAGGAACTTTTACTTCAATAGTTTCGCCATCAACTTCAAAAAGCCCTGTAGCGTACTGAAATGGTCTTTTTTCGGCAAGCCCAATTAAATCTTTTTGGTCAATTACAAACATGCCATCTTTTGCTTTTTGATTTAACCAGTAGGGATTTGAGTAACCATAATCGTTGGCATCTATTCTAATTGTTTTACTTACTACTTGAGTCATTACATTATCGTTCAGCTCGGTTGGCTCTTCAATATGATAAGTAAACTCTCCAAAATCAATAAATCGCGTTTTAACCACGCATTTGTTCCGTTTTACAGCATTAAGCGAAAATGTAACTGAGTCTCCGTTGGTAGCATAATATCTATCTACCAAAACTTCGAACCAAAGGCCGGCACATTGAGCTATTATTTGGTCTAACTTTTTGTGCAAAGTATTTTGCCATTTTTCGTCATTTACCTTATTTATAAGCTTTTTAAGTTTTAGGAGCTGAGCAATACTTTTTTCAGGATGTGCTACTTTAAAATCATCAGAAATTTCGTCAATGGCTCGGTTCATTTTTTCTGATAGCGAAAAGCTGCCAAATCGCTCCCAGCTAAAATCAAGATCTTCAAAAATGTTGCTTTTTGCACTATCGCCTGCTAAATGCTCAAAATATTCTGCATACTCGCCTCTATCAATTAAATCGCCAAAACCTTGGCTACGGTGGCTACTTCTGGCTTTTGATGCAATTGAATTATATGATTCTCCTAGTAATGGATTAAACCCTCCCACGTCAATTTTATAAAGTTTTGATTCATCAATTTCAACACCCATTCTTTTATACCACCAAATTGATGTATTCCAAACTACTCTATGCACTTTCCAAGGTTCTAGTTTACCATCTCGTGAGTCGTTAAATTTAAATTTTGGATTATTTGCGTGTTTTAAAGCTTCTTTTGCCAACATTGCCGAAGCGGTGTGGTGACCATGACCAGCTCTTGAATCTGGTGGAAAACGTGTAATAATTATATCGGGACGTACTT
>JBMYOR010000872.1:0-1431 GCA_049599535.1 Bacteroidia bacterium
GGTGTTTCAATAATTGATGCTGGCAACTACATAGATAATTCATTTGACGCACCTTGTGTATTGGAACAAAAGGTAAATATCGAAAAAGAGCTTTCGTTTGTGGTGGCCCGTAATGCAAGTGGCGAAACCAAGGCTTTTCCAGCAGTTGAATTGGTTTTTCATCCAGAATACAATTTGGTTGAGCACCTTTTTTCTCCTGCGGCCATATCTGCTGAAATAGAAAAAGAAGGAGAAGCTATTGCAATGAAATTGGCCAATGAGCTAGAATTGGTGGGTTTGCTTGCGGTTGAAATGTTTCTAGACAAAGAAGGTAAACTAATAGTTAACGAAGTAGCGCCACGACCGCACAATAGCGGTCACCAAACCATTGAAGGCAATATTACCAGCCAGTTTGAGCAGCATTTAAGAGCCATTTTAGACTTGCCTTTAGGAGCAACTGATACTGTTGAAAGCAGTGTAATGGTAAACCTATTAGGAGCTGATGGCTATACTGGCCCAGCAGTTTACGATGGAATGGATAAGCTACTAAACCAACATGGCGTTTTTCCTCACCTATACGGTAAGGCCGTTACAAAGCCGGGCCGTAAAATGGGTCATGTTACTATAATAAATCAAGATTTAACCAAAGCCCTTAAAACGGCTGAATTTGTAAAACAGAATATTAGAATAATAAGTAAATAGAAAATAGTGAAAAGCAATTAGTTATTCGGTTACGACTTTCTTAAAAGCAAACCTTCTAGTCGCTTTTTGCCAACTACTAAAAACTAATAATTATGCCACAAGTAGGAATAATAATGGGCAGCAAAAGCGATTTACCAGTAATGCAGCCCGCAGCTGATTTTTTAGATGAAATAGGAGTTGATTACGAGATTACAATAGTTTCGGCCCACCGCACACCTGATAGAATGTTGGATTATGCACGCGGTGCAGCCGGCAGAGGAATTAAATGCATAGTAGCTGGTGCAGGCGGTGCAGCCCATTTGCCAGGTATGGTAGCTTCATTAACACATTTGCCAGTTGTAGGTGTTCCTGTAAAAAGCAGCAACTCAATTGATGGTTGGGACTCAATACTCTCAATTCTACAAATGCCAAGTGGAATACCCGTAGCCACAGTGGCCTTAAACGGTGGTAAAAACGCAGGTATTTTGGCGGCCAGAATGGTAGGAGCCTTTGACAATACGGTGGCTGAAAAACTTATTAACTATGCCAATAGTCTGAAAGAGAAAGTATTGGATACCGCCCGAGAACTTGAGCAAAAAAAATCTTAACCATAAGTTAAAGTTTTGCTTATTTTTGATTCAGATTATAACAGGTAACAAAAGAATTTCATTTTTAATTTAAATAAAGAGTTCCCCGAGAGGGGATTGTTAATCCATTAACAAGTACTGCTAGTTTGATGACCCCGACCCGCAAAGTCGGGGTTTTTATTTA
>JBMYOR010000873.1:0-1424 GCA_049599535.1 Bacteroidia bacterium
TAGATTTAGAAATTAACAGATCACTCCATTCATTCCTGTTTTATGAAAACTCATTAAAAGTGATTGTGAATGATAGTTCAAAATTAATATGCTATGCGCTAAAGAATGGTTCTCTAATAAGAAGTTTTGATCTTAAATATCAAGACTCTTTAAATCTACAACTAAAAGATGCGCCAGTTATGGTGGCTAGACGGCCAATCAGAATTGATGAAAAAACGGCTTTTTTAACAGTTCAATCTAACTTTATTGACACAAGTTTTCAACTTGAAGTATGCCTTAGAGATAATAAGTTTGTTGTAAAAAGTATAAAAACAAATAAAACGGTAAAAGTTAATCTTCAGGACAACGGAAGGTTTTCAGGTTACAAGACAATAAATGATATGCTAGCATGTGCAAAATCACCAAACGATTCACTGTTTTATTGGTTGAAGTATGAGTATAAAAAAATAGAAGGTCCGATTTATACTAACCATATGCCAACGGGTCGACTTGTCCTTACAACGGAGCAATTATTTTCCCCTTACAAAATTGACTCAACGGTAATTGAAGGAAACTATGATTTAGTTTATTCCAGTGCAGGGGATTTGGATAGATATAATTTGCAAGTATTAAACAATGGAAATTTGGGATTCATTAGAAATTGTGATCATATTAATAGAACCAATAAACGTGTTTCTCATCTCTCATACATAACTAGACCTAATGAATTTGGTAATCTAAGAAGTAGGTTAAGATCAAAACATATCATACTTGATACAATTAAGAGATATGACTATGGATATTATTTTCCGATTTCTACCACTCACTACAAAAAACTCCGTTTTCTCCGAGCCAAACAATGCACCAATGAGCTAAAGTTGTTTGCCGATGCTGATAGTTTTTTTCAAAAATTTGAGTGGCATGTGGCTAACGATACAGGCGGTTTTGATTTGTTTACAGGTAAAAATTTGAGATACCCAAGTAAAGGCAGACGCACCTTCTATGTAAAAGTAAAAGGCATAGCCAAATCGGGCTATTTTGCTTGGTATAGCGATACCATTACCTTCAACACCCAACCCAAGGCGGCATTTACAATGGATACAAGCCAATGGTGTCAATGGGTGGGTTTGCAATTAAAAAACACAAGTGTATCTGAAGGTGCAAAAAGTAATAGCTTTACATGGCAGCTTTTGCAGAATGACACCATTAAAAAGACTTATTCAGGTAAAAATCCATATTTGACCTTTAATGCCAACGGCAGTTTTGATATTAGGTTAATTTATAATGATGGCATTTGTGTAGATACTTTTACTCGTAAAGCAGCAATTAACATCATTCCTGCTCCAAAACCTGTTTTTAATGTACGCGACAGCGCAGTTTGTGAGCGCGATAGTATAGTTGTTATTGACAAAGCCGTTGGGCTAGTAAGCAAAAGAGAATACCAA
>JBMYOR010000874.1:0-1424 GCA_049599535.1 Bacteroidia bacterium
TCGATAGTCCTATTGTTGGGAATATGCCCTATATATTACCATTCGAAACCCAGTTTATTTTACTAGAAGCTATTGATAGTAATGGCTGTTCTGCTCGAGATACGATTCAAATTACAGTTCTCCCCGAACCTAAAGTACAAGCGGGTATTGACAGCTTTAGCTGTATAAATTCCGATACTTTTCTACTTAAAAAAGCGAGCCCTTTGGGTGGCTATTGGCAAGGCAAGGGTATTACCGACTCATTAAAAGGGATATACAACCCTTTAATTGCCGATACAGGTACACATAAATTATTTTATTATTATTCAGACGCGAACAAATGCTCAAATTTTGACACTATTAATTTACGTGTAAACCTAGCCCCAGCTGTTTTTGCGGGCAACGATACTTCGGCTTGTGATTTAGAAGATAGCGTGCAATTAATAGGTGCACCAAAAGGCGGCAATTGGTTAGGGAACAGCAATATTAAGCCCAAAGGACTATTTAACGCACAGGCTGCTGGTACGGGCAATTTTGAATTATATTACTCTTACACCGACCCTAAAACCAAATGCTCCCTACAAGACACTTTAAATATTAATGTAACTAAACCGCAAAAAGCGAATGCGCGCACCGATACAAGCTTGTGTTTAAACAGCGAAGTTTTAAAACTTAAAGCAAGTCCTACCGGAGGGTTTTGGACAGGAAATGGCGTTACTAATGATAGCATTTACCCTAATTTGGCCGATACAGGTACCCATGAAATAATATACCGATTTAGCGGTGGTGCCTGCTCGAGCATAGATACCGTAAAAATTAGAATAAACGCCTTACCACAAGTTTTTGCTGGTAACGATACTTTTTATTGCGAAACCGTTGATACTTTTACGCTCAAAAGCGCTACGCCTGCAAATGGCGTTTGGCGTGGCATTTCTATAACAGATAGTGTATTAGGACGAGTAATCAGCTCAAAAATAGGTTATAGCAATAGCCCAATTTATTACTATTACAAAGATAAAAACACCCTTTGTGGCAATACCGATACCTTACAAATTAAAAAAACCGGACAACCAACTTTATCATTGAGTGATACAACCGTTTGCGACCAAGTAGATAGCTTTTTATTAAATGCAAATCCGAATGGTGGCCTATGGAGCGGAAACCCCTATATTACTTCAAAAGGATATTTTAAACCTAATAAATCGAGCACTGGCGTTTATAATTCTATATACAATTATGATGATGGAAACGGATGTAAAGCCATTGACACTATAAAAGTTATAGTTAACCAAACACAATATGCAAATGCCGGAATTAATGATACGGTATGCTTTAACGATAGTACTTTCAAACTCAACGCCACTCCAATTGGTGGTAAATGGACTGGCTCAGGATTAATAAATAAATTATTTTTTAAGCCATCTTTATCCTTACCAAAAACCAAT
>JBMYOR010000875.1:0-1423 GCA_049599535.1 Bacteroidia bacterium
CTGTGGTATGATGAATGTTCGTAGTCTCTAAAGTCATCTACAAAACCATGATTTTGCGGATTAAAATGTATGTAAGCAAGCACATGGCTAAAATAAACAGGGTTATCAATTTTAATACGTTTAAAAGGGGTTTCAAACAATCCGCCTGTGCGACCTATTGCCTTGTTTATGCTTTTGGTATATGAATTAAAAAAGTCTGAAAACTTTTTGCTTACAATTTTATCAGGGTGGTGCAGGCCTTGGCC
The DNA here is from genome assembly GCA_049599535.1 of Bacteroidia bacterium. Taxonomy (GTDB): domain Bacteria; phylum Bacteroidota; class Bacteroidia; order CAILMK01; family JACPUW01; genus JACPUW01. The sequence continues at coordinate 246 of JBMYOR010000875.1, forward strand.
TTCTTTTTTTAAACCATCTTCCTTTAAACCTGTCAGGTCTTGAAGACCTGACAGGTTTATATCGTCTTTTACCCGCACCAACATATGAAAGTGGTTACCCAATAGGCAGTAGGCAAATGTTTCAAGTAGTTCGCCTAAATAATGAGCGTATTTTGATAAAAAATAGGGGTAGTTTTCGGGTTTATAAAAAAGACTAGCTCCATTAATGCCGCGGTTGTAGATGTGGTACATCGCTCCAGGCTCCAATGTTTCTAAGTAGTTTGTCTTTTTCATGATCGGGTGTTTATTGTAAGACCTGTCAGGTTTTACTGCGTTGGGTTAATAATTTAAAATAGCTTCATCATCATTTTTTTCCATCTCCAAGTTTTCTCTATGTATGTTCATTCTGATTTTGTTCATTGGGGTTAAATTTTATGCTTACTTAGTTCGTTTTTAATAAACATTTCAAGCTGCTCTTTTTTGGGTAGCTCAAGCAAATACCTTGATACAAACAGTTGGTTGTCCATACCTGCTATGGCGTATTCCACCAATTTCTTTCCCTTTTCAGTACACATTAATATGCCTATAGCAGCATTGTCGTCGGGCAGCTTTACTTCGGCATTATAATAAGCTACGTAAGTGTTTAGCTGCGAAAGGTATTCGTGTTTAAAAGCATCTATTTTTAGTTCTATAATAATATGGCATTTTAGCACCCTATGGTAAAAAACCAAATCGGCAAAAAAGTATTCATCGTCAATGAGTATCCGTTTTTGCCTATGCTCAAAACAAAAGCCTAAACCAAGCTCTTGTATAAACTTCTCTAAATGATTTAGTAAGGCATTTTCAAGGGTGCTTTCTTCAATTAGGGTATCATTCTTAAAACCTAAAAAATCGAATAAATAAATGCTCTTAATTGCGTCGGTTGCTTTTTGCGGCAAAACTTGGGTTTCAAGTTGGCTTACAGCGGTATTAATATTAGCCGAAAGCCCAACACGCTCGTAAGCTAATGTGTTGATCTGTTTCTTTAGCTCTTTAACACTTGGCGTAGTTTTAATAATGAGCATTTCGTAAAACTTTCGTTTGGTGGGGTCTTGTATTTTTATAAGCTCAACAAAATGAGTGTATGAAACCTTTTGAACAAGGTTTTGGTAATAAACACTATCTGTACTTGGCAATTCGTCAGTTACCGACTGACCAAT